>NZ_VPDB01000050.1:0-22317 GCF_013417925.1 Acinetobacter sp. YH12218 | reverse complement strand
AAGTAACTTGGACCAGTGTTGATCATTTAGCATTGTTCGAGGCATAGCGAGTGTAAAATTGGGTTTGGCGATTTAATTTTACTATCTCGCTATTTTTTTAATCAACAAATGTCAACAGACCCTAATCTAACTTAGAAATCAAAAGTCACACCAACTTTATAGGTACGGTCTGCACCAATCGTGGCAAAGTTTTCATTAAATACGCCCTCCCAATATTTTTTATTGGTCACATTGTCGACATTTGCCATAAATGTTGTAGATACACCACCTAAATTTGTTTTATAACGTGCACCTAAATCCACTGTCGTGAAATCAGGTAATTGTAAGGTATTTGCTGAATCAACATATTGTTCACCTACATAGTTTACTCGACCATTCACAGATAAACCGTCGAGTAAAGGTAAGGCATAATCCAAACCAATTGTCGCTGTAAGATCTGGCATACCTAGAAGCTCATTGCCTTTATTGCCTAATGCTTTGGTATATTCCGTATCAAGATAAGCCATGTTACCTAATATCGTTAAACCATCACGAACTTGTCCTGAGAAACTCCATTCAATGCCTCGAGCACTTGTTTCTGCACCATCAGTAGTCGCCCCATCAATTACCATTGTGTCAGGCTTTTTAATCTCATACAAAGCAAGTGTATTTAACCATGATCCATTTTGGTATTTAGCACCCACTTCATATTGTTCGGTTTTAAAAGGTGCAAAAGTTTTTCCAAAATTCAGATCACTTTCATCTGTAACTGTTTTACCTTGACTCAAACCCTCTACATAATTGGCATATAAAGAAAGATTTTCACCAAAAGGTTTAACTACAAGACCTAAACTAGGTGACCAAGCATTTTCTTCATAACGCCAATCAGCACTATTTTTACGTTGTGAACTAAAATTCTTCAAATCCATATCTTGGTAACGTAAACCGAGAATAAATTGAAGTTTGTCTTGAAGTAATGAAATTTGATCACTCAAAGTATAACTTGCAAACGTATTGTCATTTAATGGCATGACACTTGGTGCGACCGCCATTAATCCATTTTGACCGGGGTTATATAAGTTAGTTGAATATCCACTGGATGTAGCAGGGTTATGCTGATCTGTCTGAATATTAAGATAATCTGCTCGAAGACCTAATTTGTGTGAAACAATACCCGTATTAAATTTATAATCACCGCCAATATTTGCGGATGTATTTTTAAAGTGCGCGTATTGACCATAAGTCTGTGTAGTCGCATCACCTTGTTCATTATTCAGAACCATACGTGTGCCAAATACAAAGCCTTTATATTTTTTATCTGCATAACCGGCACCAGCAAAGATATTTGCATTCGGTGTTAATGCATATTTCGCTTTTAAACCAACAAACTTACTATCTATTTGAGTATCTGAATCATTAAAATAGGGGCTTAGGAAGTTAAAGAGGGTTGTTACGGAGTATTTTAAGCAAATCGAGGTATAAATTACCATGGCGATGATTGAAGCGATATTCCGTTTCTTTAAGATGCAAATAAAACATCTTCTTGTCAATTCCATTAAATTTACTGAGCCGCTTTTTCGCATAGCCCCAAAAGGATTCTATACCGTTAATATGACGTTCACCACAAGCAAATTCATTGTCACCGTGATTTACTCTTAAGTGCTTATCAAAGCCAATATCAACTAAACCATCATACCCCCTCCATCCATCTGTATTGATGACAGAATCAAGTTCTATATGCCCACGGATAATCCCTTGCAGTGTAGCTTTTGAGCAATCTGGTACAATTTCCGTGTACACATTTCCATCCCGTTTGAGCAACCCAAATACAATGGTTTTTCCTGATGCCCCACGACCTCGCTTACCACGAACACGACGAGCACCAAAGTAAGATTCATCCAGTTCAACAATACCATTGAAGGGAGATATTTCTTCACATTGGACAGCAATCTTTTTGCGCAATTTGATATAAATTGTATTGATGGAGCGAACAGAAATATTGGTAAGTTTAGCAGTATCAGATGCAGTAAAATCCATGGCAAAAAAGCGAATAATTTGCCTGAATTTTGCTTCTGCGATTCTTGAATGGGAATAGTATCTATTTTTTGCTTTCATATAAGGAAGTTACCATACTTTTTAATATGCTTAACTTCCTAAGCCCCTAAAATAATTTAACCCACCTTCCGGTGCCGCAATCACTTTTTTAATCTTTGCAAACGAAACCATGGCTGGTGAACCATTTTCACGATCTTCATGTATTGCATAGGCATCAAAATTTACTTGTAATTGATCTGTAGTATAGTCTGCAGCAATTGAACCCAGTGCTTTAGTATCTTCTTCTCCATCAATATTACGTTTACCTTGGCCATAGACTAAATTCGTGCGAACACCAATTTTTTTTTGTTCACCGAAACGGCGTGAAACATCAAGATGACTTTGGTAATAACCTTCATCTTCCAGAGTAGAAGTCAGTCTAGTTAAATCTTCATGTGCACGTTTAGGCGTAATATTAATCACACCACCAACCCCTCCATTAGGTGCCATCCCAGCGACCAAGGCATTTGGCCCCTTCAAGACCATTACAGCCTCTAAGGTTTCTGTGGATACACGACTGACCGGTGCCATTCCGTATAAACCATCTAAAGCAATTTCATCACCATGCACACCAAATCCACGAATTTGGAAATTTTCATATAAATGCCCCTGATTCGTGGTCATACGAATACTCGCATCATTTTTTAAAACTTGTGCTACAGTTGACGCTTGCTGTTCTTCAATCAGTTTTTCACTATATGCTGTTACGCTAAATGGCGTATCAACAATTTTTTGATTTCCCAAAGCACCTAGGTCTGTATTGGCTTTCAACTTACCATTTGCAAGTTGCTTTTCTGCAGGTACCTCAACCTCAATCGTCTCAAGTACCGTTGTATCCGCTGCAAACACAGATGTAGCCCCTCCAACACCGAGCAGCACCATAGTTATAGAACGTACTAAGTGTGTTTTTGCAAAATTATTCATCATTTCAAGATTAGTTTTACTTGAATAAGAATCATTATTATATTTAGAATAATTCTTAACTGCATCATGAATCCCGATGATTATATTTTTTTAATGAAAAATATAAATATTCATTTTTTATAAATTGTAGATAAGACAAATGTAAATAATTGTTTTTTTATTGCTTTTATAAAAAAATAAAAATACAACCTGGTTATGTTCAATTAAAGCTCTTAGGCAAACAGATGATTAATTAATATACAATATTTTGAATTTTTACATGCTTAATTGCCACATGAATAGATAAATCCTTTTACATCCAACGATTATTTAAAAGTAAACAACGCTTTTGCGTTAGTGCCTTTTAGCCAAATTTAAATCTCCTTTTTTAAATTTTTAACAAAAAAAAAGCGACTCAAAAGAGCCGCTTTTTTCTAACCGAAGTTAAACTCAAATTATTGAGCTTGACCAGGTTGAGCCACTACAGTACGGCTACCAGAAATCGTAGCGAATACGCGACGGTTCATAGCACGGCCTTCTTTAGTGTTGTTGTCAGCGATTGGTTGATCCCACGCGAAACCTTGAGTAGATAAACGAGCTGGGTCAACGTTGTATTCGTTAACAAGCGAAGATTTAACAGAGTTAGCACGAGCTAGTGATAAACGTTCGTTTAGAGCACGTGGACCAGTGTTATCTGTGTGACCTTCGATGTTCGCTGTAGCATTAGGGTATTCGCCTAATTTTTCAGCTACTTTAGCAATTTCAGGTTTGTATTGATCTTTGATGTTTGATTTGTTTGTATCAAAGAACACACGAAGTTCCATGTTAAGATCTTCAGTCAACTCTTGAGGAGCTGGAGCAACTGGAGCAACAGGAGTTACAGGAGCAACTTCAACTACAGGAGCAGCAGGTTTCAAGTGACCGCCAAGAACTACGTTAAGACCAGCTAAAGCTGTGTAGTTCCAGAAATCTTCATCGATGTTGTAAGTAGCACGAGCTTCTGTACGTAGAGATAAAGCATCGTTTAAGCGCCAGAAAGCACCTAGACCAGCATTACCCAAAGTACCTTCTTCAGTAGTACCACGAGCTTGTGCAGATGGAGATACACCACGAGCAGCAGCTTCGTCAAATTTGTATTTATAGTGACCAGCACCTAACAATACATATGGCTTAACTTTGCTGTCATAGTTTTTAGTAATCAAATCAGAAGTAGCATAAAAGTTACCGTTGATTTGAGTTTGTTTGTATTCGCTGTCAAGCGGATCAACATCACCTTTAACTTGGTTATATTCAGCTTCGAAACCTAACCATGGAGTTAATTCAACACCAAGTGCTGCACCAACAAACAAGTCGTCTTGTAGCTCAGGACTTTCAGTTAAGTTGCCACGGCTGTTGTTGTGTTGAGAATCTTGGAAAGTGTAACCAAGCATTAATGGAGTAACAGTTACGCCTGCGTTTGCAGCTGCTAAAGGAGCAGCTACGAGCATTGCTAATGCAATACGACTCATTTTCATGGATTTATCCTCCAGAGATAACAATTGTTGTTCAAGCTCAAGCCGAAAAATTGGCTATCCTGAGATAGGCTTTCTTATACCCCAGTTTTTTTTTAAGCTATTTACGCTGAATCATACAAACACTTTATTCTTTTTCCAAGTGCTTGATTAATCTAATCAAGTAAATTATTGACAAAATTACTTACAATTTCCGTTGTAATTCGGTAAATTTTTACTCAATTTTGAGCAGTGAATCGCCTATTGTCACTTGCTATTTTCATTTTAACAGCTTTATCTAAAATTGAGTAATAAAATTCTATACTCAAAATTAATATCGCCATTAAAAACACATATAACACTAAACATATAAAAATAATATTAAATTTTGGATTAAATCAATGCTTTACAATAAAGAAACCGGCTTTACTTTATTTGAACTTTTAGTCTCAATTGCGATTATTGTCATTATCGTGACGATAGCTTTACCACATTTCAACAATTTAATGGCGCAGCGAGAAGCGAATAACATCAAATCGACTATTCAAAATCACAATGCATTCGCACGGGCTCATGCCACTATTTATCATTCCAATATTGTGATTTGTCCTAGTCTTGACTTTAAACTTTGCCAACCTAACAACTGGAACAGTGGTCTGATTATATTTATTGACAGCAATAAAAACCGTCAAGTTGATGCAAATGAAAAAATATTACTGCAAGACAAACTCAACTTAAAATATGGCGATCTGTCTTGGCGTGGGACTCTACACATTCCAAGTCTCACCTTTCAAGCTAGCTCCGGTTTACCCAATGGTTCAAATGGTAGTTTCTACTACTGTTCGAAATCAACGCTTCAACCGATCCGAGCAGTCTTAAGTCGAATGGGACATATCCGATTTGAAAACCCAACCAGTTGCTAATTTGAGAACCGGTGAGTCCAAAGCAGCCTTTTAAATTTGCTTTATTCCTGTTCAATTTTACTTATACTGCTGACGTATTCAAAAATTAATGTATAAGAAAATGGAGACATGTAATGACTGATATCGTCATCGTGAATGGTGCCCGTACTGCAATGGGTGGTTTTCAAGGGAGTTTAGCCGCTGTCACTGCACCAGAATTAGGCGCAGTCACAATTAAAGCAGCCATCGAACGCGCGGGTTTACAACCAACAGATGTTGAAGAAGTCATTATGGGCTGTGTGCTTCCAGCTGGTCTGAAACAAGGTCCTGCCCGTCAAGCGATGCGTCAGGCTGGTCTTCCAGATTCAACTGGTGCCGTAACCATCAACAAGCTGTGTGGTTCAGGTATGAAGGCCGTGATGCAAGCGGCAGATATGATTAAGGCAGGTTCGGCTCAAGTCGTGGTTGCAGGTGGTATGGAGTCAATGACCAATGCGCCGTATGTATTGACCAAAGCACGAGCTGGCTACCGTATGGGCCACGGTGACGTTAAAGATCATATGTTCTTAGATGGCCTAGAAGATGCAGAAACGGGCCGACTCATGGGTTCTTTTGCGCAGGATATGGCAAATACCAAAGGCTATACACGTGAACAAATGGATGACTTCGCCATTCGCTCGCTTAAACGTGCACAAACTGCAATTACTGGGGGGTATTTTGCTGACGAAATCGTGCCTGTCACTGTTTCGAGTCGTAAAGGCGATGTGATTATCGATAAAGACGAACAGCCTTTTAATGCCAATATCGAAAAAATTCCAACGCTGCGCCCTGCTTTTGCTAAAGATGGAACGATTACCGCTGCCAATGCAAGTTCTATTTCTGATGGTGCGTCTGCTTTAGTTTTAACTTCAGCAGATCAAGCTTCAGCAAAAGGTTTAAATCCGCTCGCAAAAATTGTGGCTTATGCTTCAAATTCACAACATCCATCCGAGTTTACCATTGCACCTGTAGGCGCAATTCAAAAAGTTCTAGATAAATCGGGTTGGAATGTTGCCGACGTAGATTTATGGGAAATCAATGAAGCTTTTGCCATGGTCACGATGTGCCCTATTGATGAATTTAAATTAGATGCTGAAAAAGTAAATATCAACGGTGGTGCTTGTGCGCTTGGACATCCAGTTGGTTCTACCGGTTCACGTATTATCCTAACGCTGATCCATGCATTAAAACGTACTGGTGGTAAACGTGGTATTGCAGCGCTATGTATTGGTGGTGGTGAAGCGACTGCTGTGGCGATTGAATTGCTTTAAAGCACTGTAGATTCCCTTCGTAAAGAGTGATTTAGAAGGAATATTCTTTAATCCTCCCCTAACCCCTCCTTTAATAAAGGAGGGAGACTGAAAATCCCTCTGTAAGAGGGATTTTTTATGCTTACATTTTAGACATAAATTGTTCACATACAGGTCAGCAAAGGCTCTTATAATAAATGTCAACATAATAAAAAATGGATGACCATTATGCAGCTCAATCACTACTTGAATTTTCAAGGCAATACCGAAGCAGCCTTTAATTTTTATCGCTCTGTACTTGGTGGAGAATTCCTCAATGTGATGCGTTATGGTGATATGCCTGCTGAGGATGGCATTTCACTATCCGATACAGAACTGCAAAAGATTATGCATATTTCCCTGTCGATCAATGAATTTACCGTGCTGATGGCCTCAGATGTCAACGAACAATTCTGTGCGCAATCCAATCAACCCTTTACCTTAGGCAGCAATCACTATATTTCGATTAATTTAGACAGCAGTGAACAAGCTGAAGCCAAACGACTGTTTGATGCATTGTCCAAAGGAGGCTCTATAGAAATGCCTCTCGAAAAGACCTTTTGGGGTGCGCTGTATGGCGCATTTACCGATCAGTTCGGCATTAAATGGATGATCAATTGCCAGCTTGAAAACGAATAATCACTCATTAAAAGTATTTCGATCAATAAAAAAGCCTCCAAAAGGAGGCTTTTTTAGTCAATCAAGGTACTTAAGCGCCTGTTTGATAACGCGCTTGCGGCACAGCAGTTGAAGCTTGGTATGGATTGGTAAAATCACCTAAGCCAGCAGCAGCTTCAGCAATATCTTTACCTTCTTTCACCACAAAAGTATCGAAACCTGAACGCTTCATGTAGTTCAACACGTCTTTGAATACATCACCTGTCGCACGTAGTTCTCCTTGGAAACCTTGGCGACGTAACAATGCAGCAAATGAATAGCCACGACCATCATTAAAACCGGCAAATTCGATGAAAATGGCATCTAACTGGTCAAGCGGGAATTCATTGGTTTCAGGTGAAGCATCCACCGTTACGAAAAGTGCTTTTTTACCAGACACATTCGCAAGTTGATCTAACTGCTCAACTGTTAAAACCACGTCACCTTGTGGTAACACACCATCTTCACCAATGACTTGGTAAGTATTGTCTGCAATCGAGCCATCTTTAGAGAGGACTTGTAGTGCTGTATTAAGCATATGCACGCTCCTTAAATGGTTGGATGCCAACACGGCGGTAAGTATCAATAAACTCTTCGCCTTCTGCACGAAGGTCTAGATAAGTATTTAAGATCTCTTCGATGATGTCAGGTACAACATCAGCTGCAAATGATGGGCCTAAGATGTCACCAATTGATGCATCATGGTCGGCATTACCACCCAAAGTGATTTGATAGAACTCAGCACCCTTTTTGTCTACACCTAAAATACCGATGTTACCGACATGGTGGTGACCACACGCATTCATACAGCCAGAGATGTTCAGATCCAATTTACCCAAATTGTAAATAGTGTCTAAGTCATCAAAACGACGTGTAATGGCTTCAGAAATTGGAATCGATTTCGCGTTCGCCAATGAACAGAAATCACCACCAGGGCAGCAAATGATGTCGGTTAAGAAACCGATATGCGCACGTGCAAGATTGTGTTCATCAAGGATTTTCCATAGATCAAACAAATCTTTTTGCGGTACATCAACAAGCGCAATGTTTTGCTCATGTGTGGTACGGAACTCACCAAAGGTATATTTGTCAGCCAAGTCAGCAATCAGGTTCATTTCTTCAACAGTCATATCGCCCGGTGCAATACCCGCACGTTTCAGAGAAATCGTAACGATGCGGTAACCTTTGACTTTATGTGCATTGGTGTTGATGTTGAACCATTGTTTAAATTTCGGCTCTGCGGCAAATTGCTCTGTGAAATCTTCATCTGCATAATCTTGGTAATCAAATGGTGTGAAGTTCTCATCCATTTTCGCCAAGGTATCAGCATCAATTTTTAATGTTTTGATGGTATGTGCAAATTCAGCTTCCACTTTCTCTGCAAATACTTCTGGTGTTAATGCTTTCACCAAAATTTTGATACGCGCTTTATATTTGTTATCACGACGACCGTGTAAGTTGTATACACGAAGTACTGCTTCCAGATAAGCAATCAGGTCTTCACGTGGCAAGAAGTCACGAATAAAGCTACCAATCACTGGGGTACGGCCTAAACCACCACCAACTTTGATTTTATAGCCAATCTCGCCTGCTTCATTTTTCACGATATACACACCGATATCATGGAAAGACGTTGCCGCACGATCAGTTTCTTCCAGTGCTGAAACTGCAATTTTGAACTTACGTGGCAAGAAAGCGAATTCTGGGTGGAAAGTTGACCATTGACGAATCAATTCACACGTTGGACGTGGGTCAGCAATTTCACCTGCAACCACACCTGCATATTGGTCAGTGGTGGTGTTACGAATACAGTTACCTGAAGTTTGAATCGCGTGCATTTGAACAGATGCAAGCTCTTGTAACATGTCAGGCACATTTTCTAGTGCAGGCCAGTTAAACTGAATGTTTTGACGAGTAGATACGTGCGCATAACCACGGTCATAGTCCTGAGCCAATGACGCAATTTTACGTAATTGTTTAGAATTCATCAGGCCATAAGGTACTGCAATACGTAGCATCGGTGCATAACGTTGTACATAAAGGCCGTTTTGAAGACGCAGTGGACGGTATTCATCTTCCGTCAATTTACCTGCTAAATAACGTTCCGTTTGATCACGGAACTGTGCAACACGTTCATTAACCAGTTGCTGGTCAAAATCAGTATATAAATACATGGCGTACAGCTAGTAATTTCTATTATAACAATGCACAGCATAACGAGATTTCATCTATCAAGAAAATGCGTTTTTTACATATTTAATAGCGATTTTATTGATAAGACTGTCGCAATTTCACTGATATAGCGGATTCCGGTCATTTACTTTTTATTTATTAATATATTGAATTATTTTTCCATTACTTAGCATAAATTTACATAAAGAATTTCAGCCAATAAAAAGCCCGATAAATCGGGCTTTTTACTTAGCGATGTAAAATCACTTATTTTTTATCTGGTAAAGCATACGCAACAAGGTAATCACCAAGTTTTGTACCAAATGAACCATGACCACCAGCCATGATCACAACATATTGTTTACCATTTGCTTCATAAGTCATTGGAGTCGCTTGACCACCTGCTGGTAGACGACCTTCCCACAAAGTATCACCATTCGTTACATTGATTGCACGGATATAGTTATCTTGTGTTGCGCCTACAAACATGACATTACCAGCAGTCGAGATTGATCCACCAAGACCCGGTACACCAATTTTCACAGCAGGTAATTGGAACAATTTCGGTAAACTGTCACGAATTGTACCTATACGTTTTTTCCAGACTACTTCATGTGTATTTAAATCTACACCTGCAGTAAAGCCCCATGAAGGTTGTTTACAAGGTAAGCCAAGTGGTGACAAGAATGCTTTGATTTCCACACCATAAGGTACGCCATACATCGGTTGCACGCCTTGTTCAGTACCCGCACCTTTCGCAGTTTGTTCACGGTTTGGATCGGTAGGAATCAACTTAGTGACAAATGGCAAGCCAATTGGATTCATCACAGCAACTTGACGGTCTTGGTTCACCGACATACCACCCCATTCGAATACCCCAAGGTTACCTGGGAATACCAATGTGCCATTTTCAGAAGGTGGTGTATAAATACCGTCGTAGTTAAGTGATTTGAAATACACACGACACATCAACTGGTCAAACATAGTGGCACCCCACATTTGTTTATCAGTCAATTTATCTTTTGGTGCTAAATCAAAATCAGAGAACGGTTGAGTTGCAGAATAATGCTCACCTTTAGTTTGTGGACCACGTTTTACAGTTTGTGGAACCGCTTTTTCGGTGATTGGCACAATCGCTTTACCGGTACGACGGTCAAGGACGAATGCATTACCTGTTTTGGTTAAGACATAGATCGCAGGAACAATATTACCTGATTTATCTTTGATATCTGCCAATGAAGGTTGTGATGGTACATCCATATCCCACAAATCATGATGTGTGGTTTGGAAGTTCCAGATCAATTTACCAGTCGATGCATTGATCGCAAGCATTGAGTTTGCATAGCGTTCATCTAAAGGCGTACGGTGACCACCAAAAATGTCTGGTGTGCCTACACCTGTTGGCACATAAACGATGTCAAGTTTTTCGTCATATGCTAAAGGTGCCCATGCATTCGGTGAGGCTACAGAGTATTTTTGACCTTCGCCTGGCATGGCATTTGGATCTTCCGCCCCTGTATCAAAGATCCACAATAATTCACCAGTATTGACATCATAACCACGGATGACACCAGATGGCTCTTTAGTCGAGAAGTTATCGGTAGTTGAACCGCCAATCACAATGGTTGTGCCAGTAACCACTGGAGGTGAAGTTGGGATATAACCACCCGGATACGGATAAGGCATATCTTTTTGTAGATCGACTTCGCCGTTATGACCAAAATCACTACATGCTTTACCTGTGTCAGCATTGACTGCAACCAAACGACCATCATTTACAGGCAAGATCACTTTGCGCGGACATTCAGTTGAAGTCGAGCGTTTGTTCTCTAAGCTTTTTGCAAACTGAGTGGTATTTGCAGCGTCAAAATAAGACACACCACGACATGTTAAATGTTGATAGGTATTGTCCGCTTTAAGTTTAGGATCGAATGCCCATTTTTGTTTACCTGTCGCAGGATCAAGTGCAATTAAACGTTGGTGAGTTGTACACATAAACATGTCATTGCCGACTTTAATCGGAGTGACTTGGTTTGTGGTTTCACCTGAGTCATTTTCTGTTGGTAACTCACCTGTACGGAAAGTCCATGCTACTTCTAAATCTTTAACGTTGTCGCTATTGATTTGGGTGAGTGGAGAATAACGTACACCACCTTGTGTACGACCATAGGCAGGCCAATCTTCAGGAGCAATACCCTCAATCGCTTTGGCTGTTTGAGGTTGTGCATTTTTAATTTCACCGTGAATTTCTTGCGGATCATTAAAAATTGAATAGATCATCACGATAATCGCAATCACCAGTGTGCCTGATAATGTAATTTTCGCAGTTTTGCCATTTTCCATACCGCGTGTCACGGCAGGAATCAGTAACCAAAGGCCCAATAAGCCTAAAATATCAAAACGCGGTGCAAGTGCCCAAAAGTCAGAACCTGCCTCCCAAAGTCCCCAAATCACTGTACCCAGCATCAACGCTGCATAAATGTATAAAGAACTGTTTTGAATTTTTCTTAAGTATATTGCTGAAGCCAGCATTAACAGGCCGGCGATAATGTAGTACCAAGAACCGCCAAGGACTGCCAGCCAGATACCACCAATCAATAGAACCAAGGCGAAAATTGCCATCACAACGACGGTAAATGTTCGCATCCCAGTTCCGGTAGATGGGTTGCTCATGTTGACCACCTCTATTGTCGAATGTTGTATTTGGTGCGTGAAACACATTCAACGCACCACCGTTTTTATGTCGCAAAGAGAAGTTGTTACAAAAACAATTCAAGGGGAAATATCGTAATTTTTCTCAGAATTACCGAATTGCTTTTATAAGAACTCTAATTTGACATCAATTAAAATGCTGTTTGAAATTTGATACCGCCGACCCACGCATTCTCACCATTTTTGTAAGCACCGACGTGACGGATATATTGAATATTAGGACGAATAGTCAGCCAGTTTGCTGCATGAATACCGTAGTAAATTTCTGCGTCATACTCTTCACTTTGTAGACCGCGTGCATCAACGCTGTTGCTGTTATTGGCAATATTGGCGTCATTCACATCATCATTAATGCTGATACGTCCTAAGCCAATCGCGATTTCATCCTGAGGACGTGCATCGAATGCGCCTTTGTATACCAAGCCAATGTTTTGCATATCACTCACATTGTTGGTGTCTGAGTCATGCACTGTGACATTTACAAAACCACTCAAACCACGTGAGGCATCGTCTTTGTGTGCTGTCAGTTGTTGTTTCGCCACAATCCAACCACCTTGATGGTGATCTTTTTCATTTACTGGGCTATCAATGACATCGGCATCAGCGGTACTGTAGTAGTAACCTGCACGGTATTCACCCGGAAGCTTTTGTGTCCCCACTTTTGGAGTCCACACTACTTCAGCAGGAATAATCGCACCCTTAGAACCATCGGTACTCAAGTTCCAACCTTTACCACGTTTTAGATTTTCAGGGTTGTATTCATAAACCCCGACTTGTGCGTAGAGTTCAGGCTGAATGTTATATTTCACGCGAGCAGCCCATTGGCTGACTGGCCAGTTGTACCATTGGTCACCGACCCAGTTACCCACTTGTGAACCACAAAGTGCTAAGTTTTGAAAGTCACAGTCAAAGCTGTTGAAATCTTCACCTTCACCAAAACGACCGACTTTAATATCTAATTTTTGGTCTAAGAATTTTTTCTTGATCCAAAAATCAGTCAAACGCCAAGTTTGACCACGACCCCACACTTCTTGTGTTGCACTTAAATGACCATTTAATGCATCTGAAGTTTGAGACAATGAACGACCATTACGTTCAGTGATATTGATTTGTGCTTCGGTATCTTTCCAACCCGCAATTTTTTCTAAATCGAGATGTGCCCCGATCGCGAATTGGTCCGCATATTCAGTGCCATGACTTGAAGCATGCTTTGCATCTAACAAAGTAGCTAATTCGCCACCATAACTAAAACTAAAATCGTAACCTTTCTGTTGAAGCGCTGTTCGTTGACCGTTCCAATCACCGAACATCCATGGGCTTTCAGAACTGAAAGCATCTGCAGTAGTTGCCGCTTGGGTTGCTGAACCCGCAAGCATTATTCCGAGGCTAAGATATAAAGATCCAAGTTTACTCACAGCTATTTTCATTTGGAGACCTATATACCAATTATGTTAATAGTTCATATAATACTCTCACATTTGTATAATTTATTTATTTTTTTATTAACAACACTCAATATTTATATAGATATTTATCTAATTAAGAGATTTTAAAGGTTTTATTGTTTAACTTATCACCTTTTTTTATACCATTCATAACCAATTATCCGCACCTAAAGTTTTACCCACATGGGTATAAATCAATGCTGATCTAGAAAATTTAATCGGACATGCCAGTTGAGTTTGTGTCATTGTGTCGCCTTCTTGTAGCGGAACTTCAACACACCAATGCCGCTCTTGGGCCAATTGTGAATTTAGAGCTTCGTCCAAACTTAAAACTGGTTCCACACAGACATCTTGAGAGGCAAAAATCTTTTTCCACTCAGCCCATGTTTTGGTTAGTATTTTTCGGGCAATAGCATGCTTAATTTCAGTCTGATCCTGTGGATCAAATGACATGCCTTGCGTCGCTAAAGCGGGTAAATCTAGAATTTGCGCCAATCCATGTAAAAACTGTGGCTCCAAACCACCTATTGACAGATAACGACCATCTTGCGTTCGATAGTAGTCATAGAAACTGCCGCCATTCAGATGTGCCGTCTCTGCCGCGGTAACCGCATTGGCAGCCAATACGCCAGCTGCAGCCATATTGTTCAATGCGACGGCGCAATCGGTCATGGAAATATCAATATATTGTCCTAAGCCGCTACGGTAACGCTCAATCACCGCGGCTAAGATGCCAGTAATTGCATGCATTGACCCGCCTGCGACATCGGCGATTTGAATCCCCATCGGTGGCGGGCCACTATCTTGGCGTCCGCTATGACCTGAAATGCCCGATAAAGCCAAGTAATTGATGTCATGCCCTGCGCGGTCTTTGTAATGTCCGGTTTGACCATAACCCGTAATCGAGCAATAAATAAGTCGCGGATTGATTTCGGCCAAATCTGCATAATCCAAACCCAAGCGTTGCATGACACCTGGACGAAATTGTTCTACCACAATATCAAAATCTGAAATTTTGGCTTTGATCAATTCAATGCTTTTCGGGTCTTTTAAATCCAATGCGATGGATTGTTTATTGCGATTTAAATAACTATGCGCTGTGGCTTGCCCATTGGCATAAGGTGGCATCAAACGAACCAGATCAGGACGCGTCGGTGACTCAATATGCACAACTTCCGCACCCATGTCAGCCAAATACAAGGTCGCAAATGGCCCTGGGAGTAATATCGAAAAGTCGAGTACTTTCAATCCTTTTAAAGCAGCTTCCATGGATATTTTTCTCTAATTGTGTAGATTTTTTATCCATGGTAGAAATATAAAATGACTAAAACAATGTCATGTTCAGCCATTTACCTTGATAGTTTCGGCAATTTACCATGTAAAAATGGCAAAACCGCTGTTGTAAATTGCCATGATTTCTTTTTTTAGCGTCATTTAGGTCAAACATTTGTGAACATTAAAGAGACTGAAGGATTAAACATGAGTCGTGATACGATCAGTATCCATTTCGTCAACGCAGCCTTAACTGGTGTGAGACGTCTCGGCATGGATGTCGAAACTTTATTGTCTCATGTTGGCATTGAGGCTGAACTTCTACGCCAACCCAAAGCCCGTATTTCACCTGAACAATACACACGTTTTATTAAAATGTTGTGGATGGTGACTCAAGACGAACACGTCGGTTTTGATATTCAACCGCGCCGCTTGGGTACTTTTGCCATTATGTGCCAATTGATTATTCATGCAAAAACCCTTGGTGATGCACTTGAATTGTCTTCGCAGTTCTACAAACTGTTTGGTGATGAATGGTCGGTAACACTAGAACGTGATAAACACGAAGCACGTTTAGTCCCTCAAATTCCAAAATCTATGGACCCAGACCATTTCATTACTGAAAGTATGCTGATGATTTGGCATGGTCTCGCTTCTTGGTTGATTGAACGTCGTCTGCCTTTAGAACGCGTACACTTCGGTTATGAACGTCCTGAACATGCTGACGAATATGATGCCTTGTTTTTTGCACCTGTAATGCAGTTTGATACCCCACGAACTGAGATTACGTTTGCAGCGGATTATTTAGATTTACCCATTCGTCAAAACGAAGAAACGCTAGAGGAATTCTTAAAAGCGGCTCCTGCACAGTTATTGGTTAAATTTAAAAATACCAATTCATTAACGTCTCGTATCCGTGATGTGCTGAAGAGTCAAATTGGCGAAGAAATGCCAACCTTGAACGATGTTGCTTCAATGCTGTATCTATCGCCACAAACACTTCGTCGTCGTTTAGCCGCTGAAGGTAAGAGCTACCAAGGTGTGAAAGATGCCTTACGTCGAGATGCTGCAATTCACTTATTGCTTAATCCAGACTTAACCCTTGAAGATGTTGCACAGCAAGTCGGCTTTAGTGAAACCAGTACTTTCCACCGTGCCTTTAAAAAGTGGACCGGTGTAACACCAGGCCTATACCGCCAATTACATGGTTATCACTAAGCATCATTCAAAACTAGCATTCTCTAAAACCTGATCTCGATCAGGTTTTTTATTTCGGAAAATCTGCACGTTGTTTTTGACAAAGCAATGGATCGACGGGCGTGATCACGCGTTTGCCATCCTGTATCCGATACATTTCTGCCTTGGTCACATGATCATTTCGATCATACTCACAGGCTAAACCGCCCGTCCCCTCATCTGAGGGATGAATGCCATAGATCATATAAATATAAAAACCGATCATGCATACAAAACCTAAGCAGCCTACTAGTACTAGCCAAGCCAGACCTTTCAACACTCGCTTCACATTTTTATGCATAAGCTGATCTTCAATTTGTACTGAATCGATAGCAACTGATCTTAACCGATCCTCGCTTTCAATGTGCGGGTTGATTTTTATCTTATTTAGCAGCAAGCGTTGACCAAAAATATCAAACGACTCGCCCGTTATCATCATTGCACTGGCTTGATTAATCCGTACACTCAAAAAACCAATAAAAATTTATAGATCATAGGGACAGGATTATGAGCGAGGCTTACATCATTGATGCCATTCGCACACCGCGCGGCAAAGGAAAAAAAGACGGTTCACTACATGCCGTTAAACCGATTAGCCTACTGACCGGTTTATTGAACGAATTACAAAACCGCCATCAATTTAACACAGCTGCAGTAGACGACATTGTACTGGGCTGTGTAACTCCAATTGGTGACCAAGGCGCAGACATTGCCAAAACCGCAGCCATTGCAGCAGGTTGGGACAATGATGTAGCAGGCGTTCAAATCAACCGTTTTTGTGCATCAGGTTTAGAAGCGGTGAATATGGCTGCGCAAAAGGTGCGTTCTGGCTGGGAAGACCTTGTGGTGGCTGGCGGTGTAGAGTCGATGTCACGTGTGCCGATGGGCAGTGACGGCGGCCCTTGGGCGCTCGACCCTGAAACCAACATGGCCTGTGATTTTATTCCGCAAGGCATTGGGGCCGATTTAATTGCCACCATTGACGGCTACAGCCGAGCAGATGTGGATGCCTTTGCAGCAAACTCTCAGCAAAAAGCCGCAGCAGCCCAAGCCAAGGGTTATTTTGATAAGTCTGTCGTTCCTGTCAAAGACAAAGCAGGCGTGACTATTTTAGCCAAAGATGAATTTATTAAACCAACGACCACAGCTGAAGGCTTAGGCAAACTCAACCCTAGTTTTGCCATGATGGGGCAAATGGGCTTTGATGCCATCGCCTTACAAAAATATCCTGAAGTCGGCGCAGTCAACCATGTACACCATGCAGGTAACTCATCGGGCATCGTCGATGGTGCTGCCGTAGTATTGCTTGCCTCGGAAAAAGCGATCAAAGAACAAGGCCTGAAACCGCGTGCCAAAGTGCTTGCAACTGCATTGGTGGGCGCAGACCCGACGATTATGCTGACTGGCCCTGCACCTGCTGCACGTAAAGCCTTAGCCAAAGCTGGCCTAACCATTGATGATATTGACCTATTTGAAGTGAACGAAGCTTTTGCAGCAGTCGTGATGCGTTTTATGACCGAACTCAAGGTTGACCCTGCCAAAGTCAATGTGAATGGCGGCGCAATTGCATTAGGACATCCGCTGGGTGCAACAGGCGCCATGATTTTAGGAACCCTGATGGATGAACTAGAACGCCAAGGTAAAAAGCGCGGTTTAGCGACCTTGTGTGTCGGTGGCGGTATGGGCATCGCAACGATTATTGAGTTGGTATAAGGAGACTAAAATGAGCGCAATTCAATTTGAAAAAAATGCCGACAATATCGTCATTTTAACTTTAGATTCTCCAAACCAATCTGCCAACACCATGAATGCAGACTTCCGTGCTGCACTGGCTGAAACGGTAGACAAACTGCAAGCAGATGAAAATATTGCAGGGATTATTTTCCGCTCGAACAAAAAAACCTTCTTTGCAGGCGGTGATTTAGACGAACTGATTCAAGCCACACCTGAACATGCGACTGAATTCTTCAATATGATTGAAGAGATGAAAGCTAAACTGCGTTATATCGAAACCCGTGGCATTCCAGTTGTGGCAGCTTTAAATGGCACAGCGCTTGGCGGTGGCTGGGAGTTAGCACTCGGCTGTCATTATCGTATTGCGCTGAATGATGCTAAGGCTAAATTTGGCTTACCTGAAGTGACCTTAGGCTTACTGCCGGGCGGTGGCGGTATCGTCCGTATGGTACGTTTATTGGGTCTGCAAAATGCATTTCCACTCTTAATGGAAGGCAAACAAATTGGTGTCGAAAAAGCCAAATCATTAGGGCTGATTCAAGACACTGCAGATAGCCTTGAAGAATTGATGGATAAAGCCATCTCTTGGGTCAAAGCCAATCCAAAATCACAGCAGCCCTATGATGTAAAAGGCTATAAAATTCCGGGCGGCACACCATCGACTCCAACTGTGGCGCAAATGCTCGCCATCGCCCCTGCTATGCTGCGTGACAAAACCAAGGGCTGTTACCCTGCGCCTGAAGCCATAATGTCAGCAGCGGTTGAAGGTGCTCAAGTCGATGTCGATACGGCGCTCACGATTGAATCACGTTATTTTACTTACCTTGCAACTGGTCAAATTTCTAAAAACATGATCGGCACCTTTTGGCATGGTCTTAACGCCATTAAGTCAGGTGCAAGCCGTCCAAAAGACGTCGCGAAATGGCAAGCCACTAAAGTCGGCATTTTAGGCGCAGGCATGATGGGTGCAGGCATCGCTTATGCCACGGCATCAAAAGGCATTGCAGTTGTACTCAAAGATGTTTCTGTTGAAGCAGCTGAAAAAGGTAAAGCCTATAGCCAAAAACTGCTAGATAAAAAAGTATCTCAAGGTCGTTTAAGTGCAGAAAAACGTGATCAAGTTTTAGGACTGATTCATGCCACTGCAGATGCTGCCGACCTACAAGGCTGTGACTTGATCATTGAAGCTGTGTTTGAAAATGTCGAATTGAAAGCCAAAGTGACTCAAGAAGCAGAAAGTTACTTGGCAGCCAATGGCGTAATGGCATCCAATACTTCAACCTTGCCAATTTCAGGCTTAGCCAATGCATCTCAAGATCAAGCTAAATTTATCGGTCTGCATTTCTTTAGTCCTGTCGACAAAATGCAATTGGTCGAAATTATTAAAGGTAAAAACACCTCGGCTGAAACCTTAGCCAAAGCCTATGACTATGTACAGCAAATTGGTAAAACACCAATTGTGGTGAATGACAGTCGTGGCTTCTTTACTAGCCGTGTCTTTGGCACCTTTGTGCAAGAAGGTTTACGTCTATTGGCTGAAGGCGTACACCCTGCCCGCATTGAAATGGCTGCACTAAAAGCTGGCATGCCTGTAGGCCCATTGGCGATTCAAGATGAAGTGTCTTTAACGTTGTCTGAGCATGTTGCGGCCGAGACCCGTAAAGCCCTACAAGCTGAAGGCAAAGACCTACCACGTTCAGGTGCGGATGAGGTGATTCAGACGATGATTCATGAGTTCGGACGCAAAGGTAAAGCTGCCGGCGCAGGCTTTTATGAATACCCTGAAGGCGGTAAAAAGCATCTCTGGGATGGCTTGAGCAAATGGCAGAAAGATAATGCTATTTCTGAACAGGAAATGATTGACCGCTTCCTGTTTGTACAGTCACTCGATACCTTACGCTGCCTAGAAGAAGGTGTTTTGGAATCGACTGTCGATGGCAATATCGGTTCAATCTTCGGGATTGGTTTTGCCCCTTGGACAGGTGGTGCACTTCAATTTTTAAACCAATATGGTTTGGAAAAAGCGCTATTACGTGCCAATACACTAGAAGCAAAATATGGCGAACGCTTCAAAGCACCGCAATTGCTGAAAGACAAAGTGGCGAAAGCTGAGCAGATTTAATTATTCATTTTGAGCATGCAAATTTTGCTGTTCAATCACATCAAAAGGAGCTTCGGCTCCTTTTGATTTTCCTTCTCAGTCGCGTGTTTGCAAACAAGCCTAGAATTTACGCGAACTCTCATCAGTTTTATGTTATAAAGTAACAAGTTTTTTGATTTCTTTTTATCCGATTGAGTAGCTTGTTATGACAGATCATACTTCTCCTGAAAAATCACCATGGGGCTGGAAAGCACTGATTATCTTCTGTATTTTAGGTGCGCTATTCATGGGTATTTTCTGGCTTGCTGTGACCAATGAACCAGACTATATGCCGAGCCAACAGAAAAAAGACAATACTCAACAGCATGCATTTAAAAATGCCCCTGTGATGTCAGAAGAAGCGTTGAAAAAGGCGCAAGCTGATCAAGCAGCTCGTGAAGCATCTGCACCGACTGCAGCAGATATGCAGATGACCGAAGAACAACATGCACATATGGATGACATGAGCCCTGAACCTACTGCATCGAATGATCATGGTCACTAAGCTTTGACCCAATCTATGCAAATAAAAAACGCTTAAAATATTAAGCGTTTTTTATTTATAGCTGTCCAATTTTAAGTATTTAAGCCAAAGCCATATACATATCTTGATGCGGAATACCACAATCTAAATATTCATCACCTTCAACAACAAAACCCAACGCTGCATAAAAAGGGATAGCATGCACTTGTGAAGATAGTTTTAAATATTCACGTTGCTCTAATGTCGCTTGTTGAATGATGGCTTGCATCAAGATTTTACCAATCCCCTGACCGCGATGAGCCTTTAAAACAGCAACACGACCTATACTGTTATTTTTCAACAAACGTGCAGTTGCAATAGCTTTCATCCCATCATGAACAATAAAATGCAGTGAAATCGCATCTTCTGCATCCCATTCATCTTCGGGCGATATCTCCTGTTCTAAAATAAAGACCTGTTCTCGTATCGGTCGAGCTGCAGATGCCAGTTGCTCCCACGGACCAAATTGAATATTTAACTGCTGCATCCCGTCATCCTTTAGCATTTACAGCCAATATCTTGCTGGTCCCATTGATCATTCAACAATAATTCTAACGAATGCTTTTGAATGCCATACATGTCTTTTAAAGCTTGAATCTGTACCAATACCGCTTGATCAGGTTCGACATAGTCTGCACGTTTGGTTGCCAAGATCATTTTATTTTTACTGGTATGCTCAAGTGCCACAAATTCGAAAACTTTGGTTTCATAACCATATGCTTTCAATAAAAGTGCACGAATCGTGTCCGTGAGCATTTCTGCTTGCTAACCTGCATGAATACCAAATTGCAACATCGGTGCAAGTACTTGTGGCGCTTTCAATTGCGGACGCAGTTCTTTATGACAACACGGCGCACACATGATCATTTGCGCATTTAATCGAATGCCGGTATGTATCGCAAAATCCGTCGCCACATCACAGGCGTGCAGCGCAATCATGACATCTAAGCGCTCAGGCGCATAGGTACGAACATCGCCTTGGAAAAAATCAAGTTGGCTGAAATTCGACTGCTGCGCAACGCTTTGGCAAAATTCCACCATTTTCGGATTTAGCTCAACCCCTGTCACTTTAGGCACTTGCTGGTGTTTTGCTAAATAATCATATAATGCAAAAGTCAGATAGCCTTTACCTGAACCAAAATCTACAACATGCAGAGATTGATCGGTTTCTTTGATCTGGCTTAAAGCACCTGAAAAAATTTCTACAAATTTATTAATTTGTTTCCATTTACGTGCCATGCTCGGAATAATTTGTGCTTTTGCATCCGTAATACCGAGTGGCTGTAAGAAATAACTGTTTTGATCGACATAGCGATGTTTCGCTCGATCATGTCCTTGCTGCTCCGTAGGAATTTTCCCTAAGGCTGGCTGCTTTTTGCTGATGCTTAGCATCGCTTTCTTTTTATTTTTTTTGAGCTGAATTTCTTCATCCAAGGTCATCAGGTTGGCTTGCTTACAACAACTCAATAAACTTTCGACTTGTTGATATGCGGATGCGATTGGATAGTTTTTGGTGATGTCTTGGGTTTTGTAACGATATAAACAGCTGAGAAATGACTCACCTTGCAGCGAAATGACTCGCAAGGTCATTTTTTCTAATTGGTTAGGACTTACGCATTGACTGATTCAAAAAAGTATTAAAATACTTTATAAAGTATCTGTGATCAGACGAATTAAACATGCTTCTACAGCAACTTGTACATTACCCATTTATATGGGCTTTCTCATGA
>NZ_VPDB01000049.1:0-25054 GCF_013417925.1 Acinetobacter sp. YH12218 | reverse complement strand
TGAAATACGGTATTCTGATGTGACAAAACCTGAATCCTGGTCGTTAAAGTGTTTGTTTGCACTCATATTTTAACTGTTAGGACTCAGGTTTTTTTATTTAAAGCAAACTATGGGACAGCAGTGGCTGATTGGCTCCCTTTTTTATTTTCAAATCCGCAGCATAAGGCTTTTCAATTATTCGCTGTATTGGAATACAAGATGCTTAATTAAAATGATACGTTAGTCCTGCATATACCGCCCGACCTGCACCCTGTGTTAAACGAGCAGGATCTTTGCCGGCATCGTTATAGCCCGGTGTAACGGTAGATGCATATTTTTTATTGCCCATATTTCTAAAATCCAACCACGCCATATACTGTTTTTGCGGTTGTATATAGCCGAACGATGCTCCCCAAATTTGCCAATCTTTTGCGTAGAAACTATTGGCATAGTCTGTTGCGACCTTTGCGGCATAAAGTGTATTGACTGCGGCATAGAAGCCTAAAGGATGTTCGTATTTAAGTTCAGCCTGATAGATGTGTTTTGGTATCCCTGCAAGCTCATTTTTTCCAAAAACTGCATCATTTTTATAGTGAAAATCATTCAAGGTATAGGCTTGTTTCAGTTGAACTTGTCCATATTCATCATTTTGCCAAAGTGAACTGTTTAAACCGATTTCAAGCCCCTGATGGATGGTGTCTGAAGCATTCGATTCAGCAATAATCTTTTTAGGCTCTGATTGGATTTCAACGGCCAGTAGTTCATTTTTAACCTGCGAATAGTAATATGCAATATTCCACTCACCCAATGCATGTTGACCACGTCCACCTAGTTCAAGAGTATTCGCTGTCTGACTTTTCAAATGAATCGGAGCACTTTGGCGTCCCGTTGCTGCGCCACTACCTTCTGGGAAGTATTGATCCGAACCCCAAATTAAAGCCCATGGATGTGGTGCTTCTAAGCTTCGACTGACATTGGCAAAGAGCTGTGTTTCAGGTTGAATTTGATAACGAAAACCTAGCGATGGCAGTACATTCCATTCACGAATATTTTCTTTATGGCTTTGCACAGGCCATGTCACTTCACTTTCACGGTGGATGTACGCCAAGGCGACACGACTATCGAGCCAAAACTGTGGATGTAGTGCCAAGGCATTGGCATAATGTAAAACATAGTCACCACCTTGGTAGGTATAATGCCGCGTTTCTGTACCCGCAGCATACGCGCCTTGCGCTACGCGCAAGCGCTCAATAACCTGACCATCAGGTAAATGCGTGGTACTACGAAAACCTAAAGTATTTTGACTTTCATGCCCACTCAGCGTTCGGTCAAATTGATAGTTGAATAAGGTGCTGATATCGTCATAGTCAACATCGGTACTATACAATCCTTCTTGCAAATCCATCGGATAATGATGATAGGCCAGACCCATCTGTAAACGATCACCTGATTCCAAGGTCATATTGGTTTTATTCGCCAACCAAAGACTTCCCGGCTGCGGGCGATTATTATTCAGTGAGATATTTAGGGGGACTGCTTGTTTGGGATCTTGTTCAATCTGCTGTTGGGTTAGACGTCCCGGTGTTTGGTGTTCAGTCTCTCGGTAACGCAAATAAAAACGTGTATCTAGGTTAGGATTTATTTGATAGCCCACATTGGCCGATAAACCTTTACTTTGGCTTGAGGAATGATCTTGAAAACCATCATCATCACTTTGCGTTAAGGACAGATAATAGTCTAAGTCACCGATTTGTTGTCCTGAGCTGATTTCACTTTTTTGATAACCGTGGCTACCCATTTCATGATGCACTGATAATTTTGCTGCATTTTTTCCGGTTGGGCTGGCATAGTTAATTAGACCACCCAAGCTTAATGCGCCACGTGTTAAACCATTAGCCCCCCGTAAAACCTCTATATGGTCTACCCACAGCGGCTCAAGCAGTTCATAAGGTGTTCCCCCTGGCCCTGTAAATGGCAAATCATCTAAGGTTACATACAACCCTGAAGCATGCGCCCCCGGTGCACGATTGATCCCCGAGCCACGTATCGACAGTTTCACCCCTTCATTTCCTGAAGATGCCGCGTATATCCCCGGTTGATTTTTAAATAAATCAGCATTTGTTCGCTTGGGTACATCTTGAATGTCTGCTGCAACGATCGCATTGGTTGCACCATTTACTTTAGTCAGTGCTTTTTTTATTTGATCATCCATTGAACTTTGTTCAACGTTAATGGTGATTTCAGGTAATACATTGCTATCTGCAACACTATATGGTGCCATCGCGGTGAGCATCATCAGGCTTAAAAGCTTAAGTGACGTGTTGTTATATTTGGAAAATTGAGGGACATCCATGATTGCGTCTTCTAAGTGAAACGAAATTGACGGCAAGGATTATAGTGTGTTTTATCATCATGTATGTATCAAAATATTTCAAAATTCATGATATTTATCAATATCCTTCTTCGTATTTTTATATTCAAATGATTTGTTAAATGAAATAAAACAGATAATTATATTTTTTAGTCAAAAATAAAAGTTTCTAAATAAGATAAAAGCCCTCAATCGATAAAGATCAAGGGCGTGTATGGATTGAGAGTACGCATTGAAAGATTTTCGGAAAGTCAGATGTCAAATCCTGAACATACTTTCAATCACACTCTCGTTAAATTGATATTGAAATTTTAAGGCAATTTAAATTAAACAATTCTCTGTAACGGCATTAGAAGTTGTACATCGCGACCGCATTGATTCGGTTATCTTCACCCTTGGTACTGCCATTTGGCGCAGCACCAAAAGCTTCACGTTCACCATAGACATATTCCAGACCTAAACTAATCGGCTTAACAGGGCTGTAAAATACATTTGCCCATGCTTGCCACAAGTTTTTATTGGCCTTGGTTTTATCGACTAATGAGTTGACATAATCAGCATTATTATCTGCTTTCATATAACCATAGCCCAATGTTCCGCGCCATTGTGCTGAAATTTGTTGAGTTAAACCTACTGTAATCGAGTCAAATTCATTGGTGGCGATGATGTCTTTATCCGCATTGGTGACAAAACCTTGGTTGGTCCATGACACAAAACTACTGTCGCCTTTGACATGGTAATAATCCGCTTTGAGCACTGTTTTATCCGTCAAATCTAGTTTTGCGCCCAGACCAAGCCCCCATGCGGTTTCTGTATCCGTATCCGTTTTCTTTTCAGCACCCATCGCACGTGCGCTCAACGTCAGCGTATCTGTCATTTTATGGTTTAAACGCGCTGTTAATGCAGGCAAACGCATATTTGAGCTGTCATCCTTAGAATCTTCTGCGGCAAGTACTAGATTTGTCACAGGACTAAATTTGTGACTATAGCGAACTTGCGGTGTACGTTTAACAGCACCACCGACATAGCCCAATGCATCAATGGTTTCAGGCATATAATCAGGTACAGCAAAGTTAGACCATGTTTGCCCCACCAACCAATCACCATAGGTCAAATAGGCATGACGAATCCTCAGTCCATCATTTACACCCAAAAAGTCGACTTCAATTTTACCGCCTACATCGCCCACTTGAGTCGGTGTTTTAAAGTCTAGCCCTAAACGTGTGGCAGCAAGTGTTGCCTTTAAACGATCTGAACTTTCAGCATTCCCTTCTAGCGGAACACTATTTATTTGGTTATACAGGCGAGATAAGCTGCCGCCTTCTGCCTGATAAGATGCATCTGCATGCACATTGCCATACAAGCTAAACTCTGCGCCCGATTTGGTATTTAAACTCAGGCTTGGTGTTTGAGTCGGTTTTTGATTCTGCGCAGCAACTACAGGTCGTTGTTTTACGTCTTTGATTTCACTCGACAAGGTGTTTTGTTGTTGAATATATTGCTGCATCATGGCTTTTAACGCTTTGACTTCATCACGCAACTGTTCAACTTCAGCCTCGCTGACTGCCGCATGTGTCCACATGGGGAACGCGGCTGCACAAGCTAGTATCATCGTTTTAATTTTAAAGGTTATTTTGACTAAATTTAGCTTTTGAGTTTTCATCCTGACCTCGATTTGGGCAATGCCCTTTCCTTATTTTTTGTCACAATTTCCCACTAGCCCTCATGCTGTGCATCAGGGCCTGGAAAATTAAACTTTTGGGTAATGTTAAATCTTTAAATATCGGCTTAATTCGCTTGATTTTTGATGGCTTGCGTATTGAGCTTTGGCGATTGACCTTGAGTAGACGCTTCTACCGATGCTTGCAAATTCACCATAAAGATCGCCAATGCAGCTATGACACCGGGAATGGCAATCACCAAGAAGTTCATTTGATGCGGCAAATTCATGGTTAACAGCGCACCAGTAAGTACTGGCCCAACGATTGCACCAATTCGTCCAATACCCGATGCCCAGCCCATACCTGTAGAACGTACCGTGGTTGGGTAGTATTGTGCGACAAAGGTATAAAGTAGGATTTGCGAACCGATGGTAGCTGCACCTGCTACAGCAATTAAGGTATACAGAACCATTTGCGGACTGTTAAAGCCTAGTAAGATTAAAGCCAATGCGCCACACATGAACATGATGCTCAGTACTTTTTTGATATGGAATCGGTCTGCCAAAGCACCACCACCAATAGCACCTACCATTCCACCAATATTCAGTGCAAAGAGGAAAATCATACTTGCACCAAGCGAATAGCCAGCTTGAATCATCAATTTTGGTAACCAACTTCCAAGTGCATATACCATCAATAAGCACATAAAAAATGCAATCCAGAACATGAACGTACTGAAACTACGGCCTTGTTGAAATAATGCTTTTAACGGTGCTTTGTCTTCTTCAGAAACTTCATTGAGTACAAATTGAGTATCCGTTGTGAGGACTTGTTCAGGGGCAATTTTAGAGACAATCGTTCGAGTCGTATCAGTTTGATGCTTTGTGGTTAAATACATCAATGACTCAGGGAGGAATTTCCAAATTAAAGGCAATGCTAGACATGGAATAATTGCAATATAAAACATGATTTTCCAGCCATATACAGGCACTAACCAAGCACCCAATAACGCTGAAGCCATACCACCTATGGCATAACCACTAAACATTAGTGCAACCAAGGTGCTACGTATCCGTTTTGGCGCATATTCGGTCATTAACGCCACAACGTTCGGCATAACGCCACCGATGCCTAGACCGGCAAGAAAACGTAAAACACCAAACTCGACTGGGGTACTTGCAAAAGCGCCACAGAAGGTAAAACCACTAAAGATACTGACACAGATCATAATGGTTTTTTTACGACCAATTTTATCGGACAGTGTGCCAAAACACATGGCACCAAACATCATGCCAAATAAAGCCGTACTTGCCAGTAAACCGGCTTGTACCGCAGATAAGGACCATTCTTGCATCAACAACGGTAAGGCAACACCATAGATCACCAAGTCATAACCGTCAAAAATAATAATCAAAAGACACCAAATCAAAACACCCCAATGAAATGGCGTAAATTTGGCTTCATCAACCAAGGTATTAATATTAATTTTCTGGTTTTGCATAGCCCACCTCCTAATTGTGAAGCTTGTAAAATTCGCTTTTCACAATGAATAAGTCGGTGCTTAATGTCCAAAACCGATTAGGCATGTTTGTATACCTAAAAAGTTGAATACAAATTAATCCCTTGATTCCGCTTTATTTAAATATATCATTTCATATGTGCAGTTCATCTGAACGTCTATCAACACATTACTTAAAACACAGCACGATCATATGGAATCGCTTCTAAATCATAAACTTGATAAACACTATCAAATAAACCACGAATATCTTCGCTTTCATCCATATGACGCACAGCCATAAATACAGGGCTGATCGCGGCTTCGTCTAAGATCGGAACAAAGGTTAAATGTGTTAATTGCACACTTTGGGCACTCATTGGGGTGATACAAACCCCTTCATTGGCTGCAACAAAGCCCAGTGCCAGTTGTAATTCACGTACTTCACGTACTTTTTTAGGTTCCAAACCATACTCTGAAAATATGCCACGCACTTGGGTCGAAAAATTCGGTTTATTGTGATTTGGGTAAAAAATCAATTGTTGATCGATCAGATCTGCAAGATAGACTCCTTCCTTTTTTTGTGCCAAAGGATGACTAGCGTGTAAGGCAACTACTAAGCGTTCTTCACGCAGTAAAACCCGTTTAATTGCAGGGTCTGAAATACGCAAACGCCCAAAGCCGACATCTATACGACCTTCCTTTAATGCTTTGATTTGTTCTGTGGTGGCCATTTCCTCCATTTCTATTTTTAAATGTGGATGTTGTTGTTTAAATAAGTACAAAATATTCGAGAGTAAACCAAACAATAAAGAGCTCACAAAACCGATTGTCACAGTTCTTTCTGTCAAACCGATTCGTTTCGTCATCGATTTTATTTCTTCTGCATTAGACAAAAGTTTTAAAGCATGATGATAAAAAAATTGGCCTGCTTCCGTAGTCTTAAGCGGACGGCTACCGCGTTCAAATAACTGAATTCCAAGCTCATGTTCCAAATTTTGAATCTGCCGACTCAAAGGTGGTTGAGCTATATATAGTTTTTCTGCCGCTTTGGTAAAACTCTGCTCTTCAACCACTGCGACAAAGTATCTTAAGTGTCTTAGTTCCATGGCTATCGATACCTATTAAGTATAATAAAATGCAAATTTGATCTTCGACGTGAAGATTTTATTCCTTTAAGGTATATCACATAGACAGGATTAAGCAACTTTAATCCCATCCAACAGATCAAAAACATCGTGCAGCCCATTACCTGAAAGAAGCTTCATCCGCTACACGAAACAACTTAAAAAGTATTGTTAGACAACCAAACAAGGAACGTGGCAGCCAAAGACCTCTTTTATCGAGTGATAGCCACCCATACTTAAATGCATACTTAAGGAGATATAGTATGAACCGTCAAGAGATTGATGTTCTGGTTAAACAAATGAACGTAGATACAGCGACAGGGCCTGTTGACCAACGTGTACAGCAAGTTGTGGTACGTTTATTGGGTGATTTATTCCAAGCGATTGAAGATCTAGATATTACTCAAACTGAACTATGGAAAGGTCTAGAGTATTTTACAGACGCGGGTCAAGCGAACGAATTGGGTCTTTTAGCCGCAGGTTTAGGTTTAGAGCACTATCTTGATTTACGTGCCGATGAAGCTGATGCGAAAGCAGGTATTACAGGTGGTACACCACGTACCATTGAAGGCCCTTTATATGTGGCTGGCGCACCTGAATCAGTGGGCTTTGCTCGTATGGATGATGGTACGGAAACCGATAAAATTCCAACACTGTTTATTGAAGGTACAGTGACAGATACCGAAGGCAACATCATTGAAGGCGCTAAAGTTGAAATTTGGCATGCCAACAGTCTAGGTAACTATTCTTTCTTTGATAAGTCTCAATCTGACTTCAACCTTCGCCGTACGATTCTTTCTGACCAAGACGGTAAATATGTTGCACAAACCACGATGCCAGTTGGTTATGGCTGTCCTCCAGAAGGCACAACTCAATTTGTTTTAGACAAATTAGGCCGTCATGGTAACCGTCCATCGCATGTACATTATTTTATCTCTGCACCGGGTTACCGCAAGCTAACCACTCAATTCAACATCGAAGGTGATAAATACCTTTGGGACGATTTTGCCTTTGCAACTCGTGATGGTCTGGTGGCAACTGCCGTTGATATCACAGACGAAGCTGAAATTGCGCGTCGTGGCCAAAACCAACCGTTTAAACACATTAGCTTTAATGTTGAGTTAGTCAAAGAACAAGCTGCAGCACCAAATACTGAAGTTGATCGTCGACGCGCTAGCGCTTAATTACTCACTCAAAGGAAGCCGAGCTGTCTCATCCAAGTTTGACAACTCGGCGACTATCCCCTCATTGGACAGTCGGAGAATGGACATGCCACGTATTCCTGTAATTAACACCAGCCATCTAGATCGTATTGATGAACTTCTTGTCGATAATTTTGACACTGGTGAATTTAAACTGCACCGCTCAGTATTTACCGATCAAGCGTTATTTGATCTTGAAATGAAATACATTTTTGAAAGTAACTGGGTGTATTTGGCACATGAAAGCCAAATTCCAAATAACAATGATTATTACACGACTCATATCGGTCGCCAGCCGATCATCATTGCACGTAACCGTAATGGTGAACTGAATGCCATGATCAATGCCTGCTCACATCGTGGCGCACAGTTATGTCGTTATAAAAAAGGCAACAAAGCGACGTATACCTGTCCATTCCATGGTTGGACCTTTAATAACTCAGGTAAATTACTCAAAGTTAAAGACCCTGCTGAAGCCGGTTATTCAGATTGCTTTAACCAAGATGGTTCACATGACTTGAAAAAAGTCGCACGCTTTGAAAGTTATAAAGGCTTTTTATTTGGCAGCTTAAATCCTGATGTGCCAAGTCTAGAAGAATTCTTAGGTGAAACCACCAAAATTATCGACATGATCGAAGGTCAATCTGAAAACGGTTTGGAAGTTTTACGTGGTTCATCTACCTATACCTATGAAGGTAACTGGAAACTGACAGCTGAAAATGGCGCAGATGGCTATCACGTTTCAGCCGTGCATTGGAACTATGCAGCAACCACACAGCACCGTAAAGAAGCACAAGCTGCAGATAATATTCGTGCCATGAGTGCGGGTTCTTGGGGCAAGCAAGGTGGTGGTTCTTATGGTTTTGACAGTGGCCACATGTTGTTATGGACACAATGGGCAAACCCAGAAGACCGTCCAAACTTTAGCAAAGCCGATGAATATACCGAAAAATTCGGCGCACCGATGTCGAAATGGATGATCGAGCGTTCGCGTAACCTATGTCTTTATCCAAACGTTTATTTGATGGATCAATTCGGTTCACAAATTCGAGTTTTACGCCCGATTTCTGTCAATAAAACTGAAGTCACCATTTACTGTATCGCCCCTGTTGGTGAAGAGCCAGAAGCACGTTCACGTCGTATTCGTCAATATGAAGACTTCTTTAATGCTTCAGGCATGGCAACACCTGATGATTTAGAAGAATTCCGTGCCTGCCAAGCAGGTTATGCAGGGATTGAACTGGAATGGAACGACATGTGCCGTGGTTCAAAACACTGGATTCATGGACCGGATGATGCAGCCAATGAAATTGGATTAAAACCGCTATTAAGTGGCATCAAAACCGAAGATGAAGGTCTTTACCTTGCTCAGCATCAATATTGGTTAAAAACCATGAAACATGCCATTGCTGAAGAAAAAGAATTGGCAGAACAAGTCGCAAATGAACAAGGAGATGTCGCATGAATGCAACTGCACATTTAGACAGCGTAAGCATTGAAGCTGTATCTCAGTTCCTCTACCGTGAAGCGCGTTTTTTAGATGATGAACAGTGGGATGAATGGCTAGCGTGCTATGCCCCAATTGCATCATTTTGGATGCCAGCTTGGGATGACGACGACCGCCTAACGGAAGATCCACAGTCTGAGATTTCTTTGATTTATTATCCAGACCGTCAAGGTTTAGAAGACCGTGTCTTCCGCATTAAAACCGAGCGTTCATCTGCCACGATGCCGGATACACGAACTAGCCACAACATTAATAACGTAGAGATTGTTGAACGTGATGGCGACAAAGTCACGGTGCGTTTTAACTGGAACACCTTAAGTTTCCGCTACAAAACCAACTATAGCTACTTTGGCATGTCACGTTATGAAATTGATTTTTCAGGCGAGCAGCCAAAAATCCTCAGTAAATATGTTGTTCTTAAAAACGATTATATCAACCAAGTTATTGATATTTATCACCTATAAAAGCTTATTTCACTAAGCAAGGTTTAACTTTCAGCCAGAAGGATATTTGGCTGAAAGGACACGTTATACCAGATTTTCAAAAGGATATTCAGCCATGTCAAACCATAATGTTGCACTTCAATTTGAAGATGGCGTTACTCGTTTTATTAGTGTTGCTCAAGGTGAAACCCTATCCGACGCAGCCTATCGTCAAAAAATCAATATCCCTCTAGATTGCCGTGATGGCGCATGCGGGACATGCCGTGCATTTTGTGAGTCGGGTACTTACGACATGCCTGAAGAATCTTATATCGAAGACGCTTTAACCCCCGAAGAAGCAGAGCAAGGTTATATTTTAGCTTGCCAATGTCGTCCTAGTTCAGATGCGGTTTTCCAAATCAGTGCATCATCTGACGTGTGTAAAACTGAAATTCATGAGTTTCAAGGTACATTGTCTCGTGTTGAAAATATGTCGGATTCTACGATTACCTTTGATATTCAACTGGATGAAGGTCAACCTGACATTAACTTCTTGGCAGGTCAATACGTCAATGTCGGCATTCCGGGGACTGAAGAAACTCGTTCGTATTCGTTTAGTTCAAAGCCGGGCAATCGTTTAACAGGCTTCGTGGTTCGTAATGTCCCTGAAGGCAAAATGAGTACTTTCCTGAGTGCCGATGCGAAAGCCGGCGACAAAATGACCTTCAAAGGACCTTTTGGTAGTTTTTATCTACGTAATGTTGTCCGTCCTGTGGTCATGCTTGCAGGTGGTACAGGTATTGCGCCGTTTATGTCCATGCTACAAGTGCTTGAAGAAAAAGGGTCTGAGCAACCTGTTCGTCTTGTATTTGGCGTAACCAATGACTTTGACATCGTAGCTAAAGACAAACTCGATGAATTACAAAGCAAACTCCCATGGTTCGAATACCGTACTGTGGTCGCTCACCCTGAGTCACAGCATGAACGTAAAGGCTATGTGACCAGTCATGTTGAAAAAGATTGGTTAAACAATGGCGATGTAGATATTTACCTCTGTGGTCCTGTGCCGATGGTCGAAGCGGTACGTGGCTGGTTAGATACCGAAGGCGTTAAACCTGCAAACTTCTTGTTTGAAAAATTCTCAGCGAATTAAGGGAGAATAGTTTAATGTCAGAACAAGCCAGATTTAACAATAAAGTTGTCATCGTAACCGGTGCCGCTCAAGGTATCGGTCGTGGAGTAGCACTACAAGTGGCTCGAGAAGGCGCTCAAGTGGTATTGGCAGATCTCTCAGATTTTGTTGAAGATACGCTGAACGATATTCAAGCCCATAATGGCGATGCCATTATTGTTAAAGCCAATCTTGAAACATATGCAGGCGCTCAATCAGTTGCTACCCAAGCCATTGAAAAATATGGCCGAATTGATATTTTAATCAATAACGTTGGCGGTGCGATTTGGATGAAGCCCTTCCAAGAATTTTCAGAAGAAGAAATCATTAAGGAAGTTAATCGTTCATTATTTCCAACCCTCTGGTGCTGCCGAGCCGTGTTACCTGAAATGATTCAAAATCAGCAAGGGACAATTGTAAATGTATCTTCTATTGCAACCCGTGGTATTAACCGTGTGCCATATTCAGCGTCAAAAGGTGGGGTTAATGGCTTAACCGCTGCTCTCGCTTTTGAACATGCCAAAGATGGTATTCGAGTCAATGCCGTAGCCACAGGTGGCACAGAAGCCCCACCACGAAAAGTACCAAGAAATACCAATCCATTGTCAGATCATGAAAAACAATGGATGCAAGACGTGGTCGATCAAACCATTGACCGTACATTCTTAGGACGCTATGGCACAATTCAGGAACAAGTGAATGCCATCTTATTTTTGGCATCCGATGATTCATCTTATATGACAGGAACAGTCGTCCCTGTTGGTGGTGGAGATCAAGGTTAAACGCTATACCGTCATTGGTTTAATTCAACAGGCTCATTGACATAGTCGCATGGAGGCAAAAGCGATGGCACCCCTGTTAAAAACATTAAAAGAAGATTGGTCGATCTCAGCGACGGTTGCAGGATTTTTAGCCGTGCTGATTTCATATTCAGGCCCACTGATTATTTTTTTCCAAGCCGCACAAAAAGCTCAAGTTTCCCCAACCATGATGATTTCATGGATTTGGGGGATTTCTATTGGTGCAGCGCTGGCGGGTATTTATCTCTCAATTAAATATAAAACCCCGGTAATTACCGCGTGGTCAGCGCCTGGTACGGCTCTTTTAGTGACCCTATTTCCGAATATTTCGCTGAATGAAGCCATAGCGGCTTATATCACATCCGCTATCGTTATTTTTTTGATCGGCATCACTGGCTATTTTGACAAACTTTTAAAATGGATTCCTCAAGATGTCGCTGCGGGGATGATGGCAGGTATTTTATTTCAGTTTGGTCTTGGGCTTTTCACTGCTACAGATAGTATGCCGATCATTGTCTTTGGCATGTTATTGGTCTTTCTTATTTCTAAAAGACTATCGCCACGCTACACGATGATTTGGGTCTTAATGACTGGTGTCATTTTGAGTTTTACATTAGGAAAAATTAATCCTGTTGATGTGAATTTTCAACTCGCTATACCGCAGTTTATTGCCCCAATTTGGACTTGGAACTCAACTTTAAATTTGGCGATTCCCCTAATTTTAGTCAGTCTGAGTGGTCAATTCCTTCCGGGGATGGCGATCATGAAACTCAGTGGATATGACACGCCAGCCAAGCCGATTATCACAGCGACCAGTATTGCCTCGCTCGCTGTCGCATGTGTCGGCGGCATTACCATTGTTTTAGCGTCAATTACCGCAGCCATGTGTATGGGCAAAGATGCACATGAACTAAAAGAAAAACGTTATATAGCCGGTATTGCCAATGGTATTTTTTATATTTTAGGCGGCTTATTTGCAGGCAGTATTGTCATGTTATTTAGCCTATTACCTAAAGAGTTAGTCGCCGCACTTGCAGGTTTAGCGTTATTAGGTGCGATTGGAACAAACATGTCCGTTGCGATGAAAAATGAGGCCAACCGTGATGCGGCGCTAATCACTTTTTTAGCGACAGCCTCAGGTATGCATTTTTTAGGGCTAAGCTCAGTATTTTGGGGGATTTGTATCGGTGTCGCTGCACATGTCATTTTGACCAAACGAGTAGCCACACAAGCACCGATGACAACGACTCAAGATTCTAAAAGTTCATAATGTCCAAACGCATTGCCAATACAAAGAAGATGGAACACTACATCTTCTTTGTTTAATCGAAAACTCAATTTTTTGATTTTCTTGTCATTTAAACTTAAAAATTCAATATTCGAAATTAAGAGCTCTATAGGATAAAAAAGGGATCATGTTGCATCATCCCTTTTTTACTTATCTTTGAATTATTTACGTTTTTTCTTACCACTAAGTAGATCTATGGCTTGGGCATAACGTGTAGGTGCAATTCGCTGAATTAAATCAATAATTTTGGCATCATTACCAATTAAAACTCGACGTTTATTCTGCTTTACCGCATCTAAAATGACTTTTGCTGCGACTTCAGGCGGTGTTTTTAGCACTTTATTAAATGCTTTGGTTGCCCTATCTGGGTTCATCCCTAACGCACGAATACTGTCACTCATACGCGCGCTATTTGCAATATTGGTTCGAATCCCACCCGGATGCACGCAAGTTGCGCTGACTCCAGCATTTTCCAAGTCTAATTCTTGGCGTAAAGATTCAGTAAAACCTCGTACCGCAAACTTCGTTGCATTATAGGCACTTTGAGTCGGTTGAGCCGTCAAACCAAATAAGCTGGAAATATTAACTATATGTCCATCGCCACTTTGTTTTAAATACGGTAAAAATGCTTTTGTCCCATATACCACGCCCCAGAAATTAATATTCATAATCCACTCAATTTCATCATAATGCATACCTTCTACAGTACTGGCTAACGCGACACCTGCATTATTAAAGATCAAATTGACCTGGCCAAATTCAGCTTGGGTTGCAGCCGCCCATTGCTCTACAGCGGCACGATCAGACACATCTAATTGGGTCTGAATTATTTTCACACCGGTGTGCTTAATCATTTCAGCCGTTTGTGCAAGACCGTCAAGGTTGCGATCACTTAATGCTAGATGCGCACCTGATTGAGCCAGTTGAATGGCTAACTGCTGCCCAATACCTGAACCTGCTCCAGTAATGGCTGCGACTTTGTTGTTAAAATTTTTCATCGTTATTCCTATACACACTTAATCTCGTTCAGTGAACAAGCTGCATTTTCATATTATTCATAACACAAGCTTAACGAGAACTGATCTATGAATGAAATGATTTTATTTAATTGTAAAATATGAATGCTATACATAGCTCTTTAGCGTTATTGCTTCAAATCAAATTAATGTAATTCAACATGATTAGAGCAAAAATTGAAAACTTAAATGAGCCTTTTAGCTCCGGCTTTTTTTGGGATTGTAGCTCTAAATTTTTCAGCTCAAACAGCGTTTGATATTTATAAAAGTGATACAAATCCCAAATGTTATAAACAAAGCTCAACATTTATTCTATTTTTCTACACGATCCAGATTCTACATATTCAAAATCAGTATATAAAATCCACAATATATACTTATTTTTTTGTGAATATAGCCCTTGAAGACAACAAGGCTGATGCTTTGTAATTTTCCAAGTCTTGTGTATCCACCCTTTGGAAGATCAGGGATGCACATCTCTTACTATGTTCAATAGAGGTTCTAAAATGATAAAAACAACTCTTAGCCTAATCGGTTTGTCACTGGTGTCTAGCTTAGCTTTGGCTGCTGATCCATTGCATGGTACTAAATGGAAAACCATCGATGACCAAACCAAAAAACCTTTATCTGTAGTTCAATTTAATGAAATATCAAAGGGCGTTTTATCTGCAAAAATCGTTGATGTACTCACCCCGGGTGAAGCAGAAAACTGCCAAAAATGTGTAGGTAAATTCCACAATAAACCACTACTCGGTGTGCAAATCGTGAATGGTTTGAAAAATACCGGTAAAAATACCTATGACGGCGGTAAAATTACTGACCCGAAAAATGGTAAAACCTATAGTTTCAATGCCAAAATGTCGAATGACGGCAAGACCTTGAATGGTCGTGGCTATATTGGTGTATCTGCGCTTGGACGCAGCCAAACATGGATACGTGTAAACTAATCCTTTATGTACAAAGTCAAAAGCGGCTCGATTGAGTCGCTTTTTTTGTATGAAAACCAAGAATGAAATTATTCGAAAATAAAAATTAAACGGTATAACGTTTGCTTAGCCCCCATTCGGCTAATATTCGACGATAGGTTGTCGATGAGCGATCTGCTTCGAAATGCGCCTCCATACTGATATCCAGTGGCAATTCCTCAGGTTTTTGACTTTCCACCATGTCCTGATCTTCAGCAAAAATTTGTGCATTAAAATCATAGACCGCTTGTAAATCGCCTGTGGTATCAAAATTTCGAGTTAAAGGTACAAATAAACGGGTTTTATTATGCGATACAGGACAACAGGCATTTAATATTTTCAACACCCCATTTTCAGGAAAATCGATGGTTAAAATTGCTGAAAATGGTGGATAGACATCAAATGTTCTTTTCCATAAAAAATCTTCTGGCGCTAAATGTTGTAAGCCATGCGGATAATTACTCACATCACTGAGATATTCTGTATGTAGTCCATAGTCCGTACGTACTGTGGAATATTTTTGTACTTTAGGATTTTCACGGTCTGCAAAGCTCTCATGATGCACCCATGCGAAATGTGCAACATCAATAAAGCCTTCGAGCTGACGCCCACTTGAACCACCAATATCTACATAAGGTGGCAATATAGATTGGTGCTGCTCGGTATCCCACGTGTCTAAATCTGGAAAATTGGCTGTAGATTCGTCTCGGTTAAATAAACTGGTCCACACTAATCCATATTTCAATACAACTGGAAATTTAGTTAATGAAAAACGCTCTGAAATTTGTGTCAGCTCAGGCTGTGCAGGAATTTTTACACACTTTCCTGCGCCGTTATAATGTAGACCATGATATGGACAAATAATGTCTTCACCCTTGACCCAGCCTTTGGTTAATGGCACCCCTCGATGTGGACAAATATCACGAACCAAATGAATTTTTCCACTTTCAGTTTGATACAACGCCATTTTTACATCGAGTAATTGCACTTGTTGCGGTTCAATCGAAACATCTTCTACACGTGCAACGGGATACCAATGCTGCGCCAAAATATTCCAGTCGTTAGCATCAAATGTACTGCACTGAGGTTGGGTAAATAAATTGAGTACTGGAATGGCATTCATAGTTCATCTCGACATTTTCAATATTTCTTCAGCATTTAGCGCCATTGAAATTTTGCTAAATCCTTATTTTCTAAGTTGAAATTAAAATCTAAACACATTTCTGTCTATTAGAATGATTTGCATAGATTGTTCTGTTTTTTAGAACATTAAGCGTTGATTACTGCTTGATTTGATAAAGCTGGCATGAATATCGCTTAAAATGCATAACATTATGATTCGCTGATCACGCGATAGAGATTGAACCCTGTATGTCGATTACTTTTTCTAGATTTTCTGAATATTTTATGGCGGTTGCACGGACTGGAAGTCTACGCAAAGCTGCTGAACAACTTTTTATTTCAGTCTCGGCAGTACATCGACAAATCGTTTTGGCAGAGGAAGAACTGGGGGTTGCCCTATTTGAACGACTCCCTCAGGGCTTAAAACTGACGCTTGCGGGTGAATTACTGTATGCCGATTTATTAAAATGGCAAAAAGAATATCAACTGACACGAACTCGATTTGATGAAATCCAAGGCTTAAACCGTGGAAACATTGAAATGGGCTTTATTGCGGCTTTGAATGATAGCTTTGTTGTCGACTGTATTCAAAAGATGGCTGAAACTTATCCGTGGATCAACCTCAATATCAGCATGAATAGCAGTGAAGATATTTCCAGAAAAATCGTCGATGCAGAATTAGATTTTGGCATTATTTTAAATCCCAAAAGCCATAGCCAATTAGAGATTTTATCCTTTATAGAAATTCCGTTGGGCTTTGTGATGTCGCCGCATCATACCTTGGGTGGGATGGATAAAATTTATCTTTCAGATACGTTAAATGAACGGCATATTTTGCCGAGTGATCCACTCATTATTAGTGAATATGTACAGACTTTATATAAACATCATAAGTTTAGTCCGATTCAAAAGATCGAATGTAATGACATTAGAATGATATTGTCATTGGTTCAACAGCAATTAGGTATCAGTTTGATGTCATATATGGATGCTTTGCCACTGCTTGAGAATAATAAGATTATTTTTAAACCGATCCGTGAAAAAGGTTTACACAGTTTAACCATCGCTTTATGTGTCGCATCGAAGCGCCAAACCTCCCGAATTTCTCAGATCATGATTAATCTTTTGGTGGAAAAAATGGAAGAAATTAAGATCAATTTAAAATCCATGACCCCCTAAAACCAATATTTTGGCGTTGTAATAGCAAATAATTATTTAAAAAAAAGCCAGTGCGAATAACCCGTACTGGCTGCTGAAAGCTAAAGTTTTATTAGTTTATTTTTTTAATCCAATGGATTGCCTACAATATTACTAATGATGCCTTTCATAATATGATTGCCTTGTTCTTTACGCAGTTCTGCATACCATTCGCGCGTCACACTTTCATCTTTCATATGCGTCACATCACAACGTTTACGCGCTCGCAGAACCAATTCATTAGCACGTTCATTACGTTTATTTTGATAACGACGCAATGAATCTTGTAAGCCCAAAGTATTGATTTGCAAAGAACGAGCTAAATAAATTGCATCTTCCATTGCTTGGCAACCACCTTGTCCAATATCAGGCGTTGTGCTGTGTGCTGCATCACCCACTATCACCACACGACCTTTGTAGAAATCTGCAAAAGGTTCAATATCATGAATTTCTACCCGATTGGTTTTTTTGGCATCTACAGCATCAATTAGCTTTTGAACCGGTTCACACCAACCTTTAAAGTATTCTTTAAATAAGGCCTTATATTGTGTGCGGTCATTTTCTAAGCCTGCTGCTAAAGGTACATCAAAGAAGAAATAGAATCGGTTGTCGGCAACGGGCATCAGCGAAACGCGCTTACCTTCTCCTACAAATGTCGTCCATTGATCTGCCGCAGCAAATTCTTCTGAAATATCGACTAAACCGTTCCAATTGACATAACCTGCATAGCGGCGCTCAACTTGTTCTCCTAATACATATGCACGTGTCAGTGAATGTGTTCCATCGGCGCCCACCAATAAATCAGCCTGAACCTCACTTCCATCTGCAAAACGTGTGATCACTTGATCATCTTGTTCTGAGAAGCTCACCATTTTTTTGCCTAGATGAATATTCTCACGACCAAATTCATCCATGAGCATATTTTGTAAGTCTGCGCGTGAAACTGGATAAGGTCGCTGACCAACTTCTTCGATTAAAGGAAACAGACTAAACTGTGTCATAACATCGCCCGTTAAACCATCGATATAGGCTAAGTGATCCATCTTGCCACCGAGCTTTTCGACTTGTTCGGTTAGCCCCAAATAGTTCAAACATTTGACACCGTTAGACCATAAAGAAATAGCGGCTCCAACAGGTAAAATTTGTTCTGCCTGTTCATAGATGGTTACTTGGTGTCCAAATTTTTTCAAAGCGATCCCTGTCGTTAGGCCCGCCATACCTGCACCAATAATTGTAATGTCCATCTATAACTCCCCTGTGTTTTTTTAAATATCTTTCTCCTAAAAAGCGAAAAGCATGCCATTTTTTCAAACAAGCAATAAAAAATTCTAAAGTTGGCACACGCTGTGCTTCTAAACACGTGTAAATGCTTGTTTTTATCAAATGTTAAATTTTTAACACTGAAAACTAAATGCATATGTTTTAAATGAAAATAGTGAATGGATTTTATATATGGCAACTTTACTTGCACCTAGTTTTGATATTCCTGCACAATTACAGACACTTACAAATTTAGCAGATGACCGTATTGGTGCAAAAATACTTGAATGTTCAGATGATTTTTTTGCAGAAGCAAAACGCATGCTTCAATTTAATGCACCAATCTTTGTCGAAGATAAATTTGATGATCATGGCAAATGGATGGATGGTTGGGAAACGCGTCGTAAACGCCATGCAGGTTATGATTGGGCAATTATCCAACTCGGTGTTGCTGGTCGAATTCAAGCCTTAGATATTGATACAACATTCTTTACTGGGAATTACCCAGCTTCCGCATCAGTTGAGGCCTGTTTTGCACCAAGTGGAGAGCTAGCACAGGCAGCATGGGTCAATATCTTAGGCAATACCGTATTGGGCCCGAGCCAACACCATATATTGAAGGTCTCAACTGATCAGGTTTTTACCCATGTGCGTTTAAATATATATCCAGACGGCGGTATTGCACGATTTAAAGTCTATGGTGAAGTTCAGGTTCAAATTCAAGACAGTACGAGCACATTAGACCTTGTTGCACTGGAAAATGGTGGACGCGTAATTGCTTATAGTGATGCTCATTTTGGACATCCACGAAACTTAATTAACCCTGGCCGCGGCATCAATATGGGAGATGGTTGGGAAACTAAACGTCGCCGTGCACCAGGTTTTGACTGGTGTATTTTGGGTTTGGGTCAATCTGGTGCAATAGAGAAAATTGATATTGATACTGCCCATTTTAAAGGCAACTTCCCTGCGCAGGTTTCCATACAAGCGATCTATGTAGAAGATGCCACTGACCCTCAACTGATTCCGCAAAGTATGTTCTGGCCGTTTTTACTCGATGCACAAGACATGCAGATGGATCATATTCATTGCTTTGTCAGTGAGATTTTAAAGCATGAAAAAATATCGCATATCCGCATCAATATGATTCCTGACGGGGGGATTAGTCGCATACGGTTATGGGGGAAAATGCATCCTTAATTGCAATATTGATAAAATAGGAAGCCTTCAGGCTTCCTATGTGTATGGTTTCAATTTTTTTAATTAAATGCCTTACTAAGATATCTAAACATGACACATAGCATAAAAATACAAGCTCTAAGTATTGAAGGCTTTGCGCCTTTTGGAGAGGTCATTTGCACGACTGGACATGATTTTTTCCACATCAATGACACACATACAGAGCGATATCATGCCCTCGTGGAAACAGAAATTTCAGGTGATGCGGTTGCTGGAATTAGCATCTTTAGAAATATCAAAACCACTGAATTGCCTTTTACGATTTCGATGTTGGAGCGTCATCCCAACGGCTCACAAGCGTTTATTCCAATGCAAGCGCAGGCTTTTTTAGTGGTAGTTGCACCTGCGTTGGATGATCACAGCCCTGATCTTACACAGCTATGTGCTTTCATCACTGATGGTAGCCAAGGAGTCAACTATCGTGCAGGAACATGGCATCATCCTCTCCTGACACTCGAAGCACCAAGTAGCTTTGCCGTCATCGATCGGATTGGCACTGGACATAATTGTGATGTGTTCCAGTTCCCTACGCCTGTTCACATTTCAAATTAATTTTTTTAGCTTAAATACTTAGAGTTAAATAGACTAAAAACCATCTAACCATCTGTTAATACATAATTTATTTCATCTCTTGATATTATTTAATTTAAACATAACGCATTAAAAAAGCCCTCAATTTAGAGGGCTTTATTTATTCTATACAAACTATATTCTATGAATCATCGTATGGTTCAAGACTCAAGATTGGCAATGATTAATGTTGCACATCTATTGCCATGCTTGGTTTTTTCATCTGATCTTTGCTCATAGTCACTTCTTTATTTTTAAATAAATTCAAATGATTGAACACAATATTTAAAATAATCGCCATCAAACAAGTTGAACTAATGCCTGAATGAAAGAGTGTTTGCACCCATTTTGGGAAGTTTGCATAGAAAGAATGATCGATAATTGGAATCATCCCTGCTGCAATCGCAGTCGCAACAATGATGAGGTTCTTTTGCTCGTTATAGTCAATTTTCGCCAAGGTACGAATACCACTTGCCGCAACCGTTCCAAACAAAACTAAACCAGCACCACCTAATACAGGGACAGGAATCGCTGCAATCAGTCGCCCCATAATTGGCAGAACGCCTAATACGACTAAAATCATTCCACCCGCTGCGACAACAAAGCGACTTTTCACGCCAGTAATCGCTACTAAACCGACATTTTGTGCAAAAGCACTTTGCATGAATGAGCCGAAGATTGGCGCTGCTGCACTAGATAACATATCTGCACGTAAGCCATTGGTAATACGCTCAGCATCCACTTTAGTACCAACAATCTCCCCAACGGCAATAATATCTGCTGTCGTTTCAGTCATAATCACTAAAGTCACGATCAACATGGCAATAATGGCACTTAACTCAAAAGTTGGCATACCGAGAGCAAAGAAGCTTGGAAATTGAATCCAGTTACCATTTGCAACTTTAGAAAAATCGCCAAAGCCAAAGGCATAAGCCAGCACCGTACCGAAGACAATGGCCAACAAAATTGATAAACGTCGGATAGTTGCATTACGGGTTAAGTTCAGCGCAATCACGATACCCAAAGTTAAAAATGCCAAACTGATGTTCTCAGCACTTCCCCAGTCTGGTGCTTTATTGTTCCCACCCATCATCCAGCGTACCGCTACAGGCAGCAATGAAAGGCCAATCACAGTGATCACACAGCCAGTCACAATCGGTGGGAAAAAACGAATAATTTTTGAAAAATAAGGTGCTAGGAAAAAGCCAATCAAGGATGCAACAATCACCGCGCCATAAACAGCAGAAAGCCCACCGCCTGCGGTTACTATGGCAATCATCGTCGCCACACCAGCAAATGAAATCCCTTGAACTAAGGGTAATTTTGCACCGATATATTTCACACCTACGGTTTGTAGTATGGTCGCCAAGCCACCGACAAAAAGCGCCGCGGCAATCAATAAACCGATTTGCGCAGGTTCAAGTCCCGCGGCTGTACCAATAATCAATGGCGGAGCGATAATACCGCCATACATGGTTAATACATGCTGTAGTCCATAGGCAAGGCTTTTCCCTGCGCCTAAATATTCATGTTCTGGTGAAACTGTTTTATCTTGTTCTGTCATTTTTATATCCCCTATTTTTAAACTTTGCTCTTAGCTTCCGCGATACGTTGAATATGCAAATGGGCTGATGAGTAAAGGAATATGAAAATGCTGCGAGGCATCTTTTACATAAAAATGAATCACAGCTTTTGGAAAAAAGGTTTCGGTATTTAAAGTCTGAAAATATTCAGCAGTCGCAAATTCAAGGCTATAAGCGCCTGCTGTAAAGTCCTTCAGCGCAAAATCATTGACGCGACCATCTGCATTGGTTTGGGCTGAACCTAGTAACTTACCTTCCGCATTAAATAATTGAATGCTGACATTCGCTGCGGGTTTGCCTAGATTGGTATCTAAAATATGTGAGCTAATCATGCGCTAAGCTCCTGTTTTAATCTTAATAAGGCAATTTCAGCCAGTTGATGATGAACAATTCGTTTTTCGGTTTCAGGATCATTCAATAATCGATATTGCAGTGCCTGTAGTACATCTTCACTACTGAGGCCAGAGGCTTTGATTAAAAAGAGATATCCGTACTTTTTCTCATACGCGATATTGCCTTTGAGCAATGCAAACTGAGTTTCTTCATCTGCTGAAATTTCAGACTGTTCTCGATTGGAAAATTGTTGCTCCAAACTACTTAATTCTGCCTGTGCCTTTTTTTCACCAATCCGTGGATGGTTATCTAGAGCATTTTTGATTTCATCCCAAGTCCAAGCATTTGCAGCTTTTACTGCTTGCTCTATGATTTGCGTGACACAGGTATAAGGGCGCTGCGCCACAATGTGTTCCGCCCAGCCTTCAATTTGCACACAGTGCTTTAAAAAAGTTTTTACATCTGCTTCGGATGCTTTATTAAATTCAACAAGTTGCACTATAAAATCGCCTAAAATTATTGAATGATTGTTCAAATTTAGTTTTGCAATATCAGTGCCAACCTAGGTCTATGATGTCAGTTACCTAAGTACAGGCTTAAAAAAAGAGGAGCTAAGCTCCTCTTTATCCGAATATTTTTTTATTAGACTGCATGATGTGTATACCAATGTTCCGCAATATCACCACGACGACAGATCCAGACTTTTTCATGTGATTGCACATAATCTAAGAATCGTTGTAGTGCTTTAAAACGGCCTGGTCGCCCTAAAATACGACAATGCATCCCAATCGATAACATTTTTGGCGCGCTTTCACCTTCTGCATATAGCACATCAAAAGCATCTTTAAGATATTGATAAAATTGTTCACCACTGTTGAAACCACCAGGCGAACAAAACTTCATATCATTGCTTTCGAGTGTATAAGGAATAATTAAATGTGGACGGGTTTGACCATTTTCATTCGTCAAATGACTCCAAAAAGGTAAATCATCACCATAGTGATCGCAGTCATATTTAATTTGCGGAAATTCAGCCAATAGCTGACGTGTGTTGGGACTGTCACGCCCTGTGTACCAGCCAATAGGCGTCTTTCCAAATAAAGCTTCAAGCACACTAATTGCCTGATCCATGTGCTGACGTTCCAGCTCTATCGGCATATCTTGATAATGTAACCAGCGCTGACCATGTGAAACGACATCATAGTTGGCTTGTTTGATTGCATCGACAATATAAGGATTACGCGCTAAAGCCATACCAACGCCAAAGACCGTCATGGGTAAATCACGTTTTTTAAATTCTTCATGAATCCGCCAAAAACCTGCTCTGGAGCCATATTCATACATCGAGTCCATCGACATATGTTTGGCAGGAAAACTGGCCGCTCCAATAATATCGGATAAGAATTGTTCTGATCCTGCATCCCCATGTTCGATGTGGTTTTCCCCACCTTCTTCATAGTTCAACACAAACTGCACAGCAATCCGTGCCTGATTAGGCCATACGACTTGAGGTACATTACCATGATATCCAATTAAGTCTCTGGAATAATCCTGTTGTTGGATCTGGTCAATTAGATCTTGTCCGCGTAAGTAGCCTGTAGTCACTTCAACTTCCTAATTTGTTATATCAAACAGTAAAAAATTAGGTAGAAACAAGCAAATTATGCGCCAATGTCGTAGACGGCTAAATAGCTTTTCATATCAATGACCATTGCCTTTTTTTAAAATATTGAATGGTTGTCCTGAATCATCTGCAATGATTGAAATTTGCCAAATTTCATCTATTTCTGGAAAATTCTGATGCAGTTGATCAAGGAAAAAGTAATAACCCTGTGTATTTTCGGTAATATGAATGATTGTATTTGAACATAATATATAGAGTTGAATCTCATCAAAGATACCAAGATCATGGCGTACGACATCTATACTTTGAATATCTTTCCATAATATAGTTTTAGTGCTTGTTTCAGGCCCATTTATAGTGTATTTGAAACCATCATTAAAATATTCAAAATCACCTTTATCCTGTCTTATAATCTCAAATTCATTTGTTTTATTTTTTATATCTTGTTTTAAATCAATTGAATCGACAAACCAAATATGAGGATGATAAATTATTGCATTCCAAATAATGAAAATACAAAGTGTAATAAACCAAATATTAGCTGTAATTACTATTGTAAGCACTGCCAATATAAATGAGATAAAACCCAAATTTAGGTTTAAAAATAATATAGTTGAAGTTCTAATTGGTAGCTGTACTTTCATTGGCAAATGCTTGAATAAAATATCATCATCATTCAATTTTTCGTTATATTTAAAGTAAAAACAAATTGCCAGTATTAAAAATGATATTAAACCAATGAATGTAAAATGTTTTTCCCATATTTGCCAATTAGATAAAAAATATATAAAAATGACCATAAATATTGAAATTGAACAATACATCGTAAGTAAGGAATTTAAAAAAATATGCATTCTCATTGTTTGTTTAATCTAGTAATTTTTTAATGGTATAACTATACTTAATTATTGATAAATTTAAAGCGTCATGATGAAATGTCTTTGTAAAACTATCTCATCATGCTCTGGAAAATTAATTTTTATTTAATGATTTAGGACTTACGCATTGACTGATTCAAAAAAGTATTAAAATACTTTATAAAGTATCTGTGATCAGACGAATTAAACATGCTTCTACAGCAACTTGTACATTACCCATTTATATGGGCTTTCTCATGAC
>NZ_VPDB01000048.1:0-25324 GCF_013417925.1 Acinetobacter sp. YH12218 | reverse complement strand
TTTCAAATGAGATGATCAATCGGCTTGAAGAAATTGTAAAAAAGAACTGTGCTGATTGGGAGATTGACTTGATTGAGTTCAATGGTGAAGCTGATCATATTCACTTATTGTTAGATATGCACCCGAACATCATGCCAAGTAAATTCATCAATAATCTAAAAACTGTATCAAGCAGACTGATACGCAAGGAGTTCGGTGAAGAACTAAAACCTTATTATTGGAAACCTGTGCTTTGGACGAGGGCATACTGTCTACTTACAACAGGTGGAGCGACAATTGATGTAATTCGAGAATACATCCAAAACCAAGAGAGACCCGACTGAAAAGGCGTGCTATCCATCTCCATCTAAATCACAGATTATAGATGGAGAATTCCGCACATTTAGTTAAAAATACCCGTGCACTTTGCCCCAGTTGAATGGCGCTATTGCCTTCACGTAATGCCACTTTGACACTATAAGTACGAGACTGATCGGCAGCAGGACTAATTTCACGTACATAGCCTGCAAATTTTTCCTGTGGTTTCGACCACAAGGTAACCCATGCATCCTGCCCTGTTTTAATTTCAGTAACCGCTTGTTCAGGCACACCAATGACCACGTCACGTTCACCTGCTATCGCCAATTGAAATGCCGGTTGTCCTGCTGCAATCACTTGACCAATCTCAATATTACGCTCAGTAATGACCCCATTTTTATTGGCAATTAATTGGTTATAACCGGTCTGATTACGACTCACATCATAATTTGATTGGGCTTGCTTTAAGTTCGACTGTGCTGCTTTATATTGGTTTTCCACTGCATCGTACTGCGAACGACTCACAGCATTGACTGGCAATAATTGCTTAAAGCGTTTTAGTTCATCTTCAGCAATCTGTGCAGCGGAACGCGCACTTTCAAGCTGTGCTTGTGCTGCATTCAGTTGCAACTGTGCATCTTTGACGTCTAATTTTGCCAAGACTTGCCCGACTCGGACTTGGTCTCCAACATCGACATAGCGCTCAGTGATTTGGCCGCCAACCCGAAAAGCTAAAGCCGTTTGCTGGCGTGCTTGTACATCACCCGCATAACTTTTCTGTTCAAAATGTGTGGCACCTGGCTGAGTCACCATCACAAATGGCACTTCCTGTTCCGTTTGGGCTTTATCCTTGCTGCATCCCCATAAGGTCACACTGCAAACGATAATCATGCTGACAACTGTGATCTTAATCGTACTCATGAAGTTCGCTCTTAATAAAAAGTCTTTTTTAGGGCAGAATATTATTCAATTAATTTGGTTATTTTTTAATTAATAAACCATGCGGTACATTAATTAGATTAATTATCCTAAATCAATGACCTTTTCGCCTTTTTTGGAATTTTTTCAGCAAATGAATGTCGGCCGCCCAAAAGACTTAGAAAAACGACAACGGATTTTAGAGTCTGCAAAACAATTATTTTTAGAAATGGGCTATCACGGTTGTAGCATGAATCAGATTGCGCAACATGCAGGAGTCACCAAACTGACGGTCTATAACCATTTTCAGGACAAAGCCACTTTATTTACCAGTGCAATTGAAGATACCTGTGAATATATTTTAAATACTCGCCCGCAACATCTGCACAGCGAAAGTCATTTTATGCAGGCTTTCGTTGAAATTTGTGAGTTGGGGCTGAACATCATGAATTTGCCAGAAGCCATTAAACTGGACTTATTACTTTTGGAGTTGGCTGCCGAACACAGTCCCTTGGTGGAACAGTTTTTCCGTGCCTCACATTTGAAAATGCGCCAAGTCTGGGAGAATTTCTTTCAAGACGCAGCAGCTTTAAATTTCATTCAGCAGGATAATCCTGCCCGACAAACTGAACTGATTGTGTCGCTACTGATGGGACTACGCCATCAAGAAGTCTTATTGGGCATGCGTCCAGTACCTGAAACAGCAGAGCGACAGGCCATTATTCACTCTGCCATCGACATCTTTATGCTGAAATATCAACTCGGCACACAGAACTAAGCATTTTCTGAAATATTTCAAGGCTAAACTGAAACAAATGGCATAGCTACTGCTCATTTACCTAGAAAAGTCATCCGACTTTTGTCTGTACCCCCCTTTTGCCACAGCACTTTCGGGGTATAGTCGAGACAGGAATACGCGGAGAAATAACAAATGATTCAACAAATTGATGCTCCATTACGTGAAGACGTGCGCTTACTGGGCAATTTATTGGGTGAAACCCTAAAGCAGCATGCAGGACAAGATTTGTTTAATCAAGTAGAGCAAATTCGTGCTTTGTCTAAAGGCGCGCGCGATGGACAAGTTGAAGCCGAAAAACAGTTAGAACAATTATTTTTAAATTTAAAAGATGAAGAAATTCTGCCACTGACCCGTGCATTTACGCACTTTCTGAACTTTGCCAATATTGCCGAACAATACAATGTGGTGCGTAGCCGTCGCCAAAGTGAGTTTGATGAGCAAGCGCCATCACCGAATCCACTCGATCATTTATTTGAAAAATTTAAAAGCAATAACATCAGTGCAGAACAACTGTTCCAACAAATTTGTGAATTAAAAATTGAACTGGTCCTGACTGCACATCCAACCGAAGTCAGCCGCCGTACCTTGATCCAAAAATATGATGGTATTAATGAATGCCTGTTTAAAATGGATCAACAAAAACTTACGCCACGCGAACGCAAAGCCGTACTGGATGATTTAAAACAACTGATTTGCTCGGCATGGCAAACGGATGAAATTCGTCAACATCGCCCGACGCCTGTCGACGAAGCTAAATGGGGCTTCACGACCATTGAACAGACCTTGTGGAATGCTGTACCCAAATTCATGCGTGAATTGGATGGCATGGTTCAAGATCATTGTGGCAAGACCTTGCCTTTAAATGTTGCCCCTGTGCGCTTTGCGTCATGGATGGGCGGTGACCGTGATGGTAACCCAAACGTCACCCATAATATTACTCAAGAAGTGCTTTGGCTTTCACGTTGGAAAGCTGCCGACCTGTATTTACGCGATATCGAAGACCTGCGTTGGGAACTCTCTATTCAAGAATGCAGTAAAGAACTCAGTGACGCTTTGGGTCATTTCCACCCTGAACCCTATCGTGAATATCTCCGTGATGCACGTGAACGCCTTAAAGCCACTCGTCACTGGTTGGCACTGAAACTTCGTGGTGAAGATGCTGACGATAGCCAAGTCATTAAAAGCCGCCATGAGCTGCTTGATCCACTGTTGGTTTGCTACCGTTCACTGATCGACAGCGGTTTACCTGAAATTGCCAATGGTCAGTTACTCGACTTTATTCATCGGGTGAATTGTTTCGGTATCGAATTACTCAAACTCGATATTCGTCAGGAATCCACACGTCATCGCCAAGCCATTTCAGCCATTACTGAATATTTAGGTTTAGGCAATTTTGAAACATGGACGGAGCAAGCCCGTCAAAACTTCTTGATTCAGGAACTGCAAAGCAAACGACCACTGCTACCGAAGTTTTTAAATGAGCCAAAACAAAGCCTGATTGAACATCCAGATGTGCAAGAAGTCTTTGCAACCATGCGCACTTTGGCAGAGCAACCACCTGAAAGTTTAGGGGCTTATATTATTTCCATGGCAGAACATCCGAGTGATGTCTTGGCCGTATTGTTACTGCAAAAAGAAGCGGGCATCAAACAAGCGCTACGTGTCGTGCCACTGTTTGAAACTTTAAAAGATTTGGATGGTGCAGCCCGTACCATGAATACCCTATTCAATATGCATTGGTATAAACAGCATATTCAGGGTAAACACGAGGTGATGATTGGCTATTCAGACTCAGCCAAAGATGCGGGCTTTATGTCGGCAAACTGGGCGCAGTATCGTGCACAGGAAGAATTAACCGCAGTTGCGAAAAAGCATGATGTACAACTGACATTATTCCATGGCCGTGGCGGTTCAATCAGCCGTGGTGGAGCGCCGACACAGCAAGCGCTGTTTTCACAGCCACCGGGTTCGATTTCAGGAGCGATTCGTGTCACAGAACAAGGGGAAATGATTCGCTTCAAGTTTGGATTAGAAGGCATTGCCTTACAAAACTTGGAAATTTACACCGCTGCGACCTTAGAAGCGACCTTATTGCCACCGCCTGAACCGAAACAGGAATGGCGTCAGCTCATGCACAGCATGACGGATCTGTCGGTACAGGTGTATCGTCAAACCGTGCGTGAAAATCCGCATTTTGTAAAATACCTACGGACTGTAACGCCAGAACTGGAACTACAAATGTTACCGCTCGGCTCACGCCCAGCCAAACGTAAAGTTAGCGGTGGGATTGAGTCTTTACGTGCGATTCCTTGGGTGTTCGCATGGACGCAAATCCGTTTGATGCTACCTGCTTGGCTTGGTACAGGTGCTGCGATTAATCAAGTGATTGATCAAGGTCAAAAGCAGACACTCGAAGAAATGTTAGAGCAATGGCCGTATTTCCAAACCCTGATTGATATGTTGGAAATGGTCTTGTCCAAAGCCGATGGTCATGTGGCGCTTTATTATGAGTCTCATCTGACGGATGACGCAGACCTCAAACAGTTGGGCGAAGAGTTACGTCAGCGTTTACGTGATGCGGTACAAACGCTATTAGCACTCAAAGGTGAATCGAAATTACTCAGCAGTAACGATGTGCTCGACCAATCCATGAAAGTACGTAAGCCCTATCTACTGCCGCTACATTTACTACAAGCCGAGTTAATGAAACGCCGTCGTGCTTATTTGGCAGCACGCCAAGCAGAAAATACGCCTGTTGATCATGCCTTGATGGTAAGTATTGCCGGTATCGCTGCCGGTCTACGTAATACTGGCTAAAACTTCCAACCCCAAACGAAGCACATCCATGGATGTGCTTTTTTTTAAGCAATCACTTTAGCTTTAAATTGTTTAGGAATATATAAAATAAGAAAAATTTATGAACTAAGATAAAAAACCAACAATGATTAATTACATGATTTAACATTAATTTTACATATAAAAAACTTTTACCACTTGGTAAAAATACATGTAAAGTCAGGTAATTAATTTGAACAAAATATTTTTAAAAGTAATTAAATCTTCTAAAAAACAAGAGTATGATGTGCACAATTTATCTTTTGAGTGCTCATTTTATGTCCAATTGGTTTCCCAAATGGCGCCCATACGAAGGCAATATTGATGCACGTCCTGTCGGTACCAATGAGTATCTTCCGCCTGTGCAAAGTGTTGTATTGGGGATACAGCATGCCTTTGCAATGTTTGGTGCAACGGTTCTTGCACCATTCTTGATGGGTTTTGATGCCAATCTTGCAATTTTAATGTCGGGCATCTGTACCATCTTGTTCTTCTTTATGACTGGTGGTCGTGTACCAAGTTATCTGGGCTCAAGCTTTGCCTTTATTGGTGTGGTCATTGCCGCAACAGGTTATGCAGCGTCAGGTACTGGCGCGCCAAATGCCAATATCGCGATGGCTGCTGGCGGGATTATGGCCTGCGGTATTTTATATGCCATTTTTGGTTTTATCGTGATGGCAACGGGTACCCGTTGGATTGAAAAACTCATGCCACCTGTAGTGACAGGTGCAGTGGTGATGATCATTGGTCTCAACCTTGCCCCAGTGACCATTAAAGGGGTTGCCGGTAATAACTTTAATATGTGGATGGCTTTAGTAACCGTACTATGTATGGGTTCAATTGCTGTGTTCACCAAAGGTTTATTACAACGTCTATTACTCTTAGTTGGCCTTCTACTCGCTTACTTGGTGTATTACATCATTTCCAATGTCATGGGTCATGGCACACCAATCAACTTCGTTCCAGTACAAGATGCAGCTTGGTTTGGTGTTCCGCACTTCCATTCACCCGTGTTTGACTTCAATGCCATGCTGATCATTGCACCGATTGCTTTGATTTTGGTGGCTGAAAACTTAGGTCACATTAAAGCTGTGGGCGCGATGACAGGTGAAAATCTCGATCCGCACATTGGTAAAGCCTTCGTTGCAGATGGTGTTGCAACCACACTTTCAGGCGGTGTCGGCGGTCCGGGTATGACCACTTATGGTGAAAACATTGGTGTGATGGCAGTGACTCGCGTTTACTCAACCATCGTCTTTGTCTTTGCAGGTGTCTTTGCCATTTTCCTTGGTCTTTCTCCAAAGTTTGGTGCGATTATTCATACCATTCCGCAAGCCATTTTGACAGGTGCATCGATTGTTGTATTTGGTCTAATTACCATTGCAGGTGCGAAAATTTGGATTGAAAACAAAGTCGATTTCTCAAAAAATAAAAACCTGATGGTGGCAGCAGTCACGATTATTTTAGGTACAGGTGACTTTGCACTTCAATTCGGTAACTTCAACTTAGGTGGTATTGGTACTGCTACATTTGCAGCGCTGATTTTGAACTGGTTCTTTAGCTTGGGCGATAAATCAGAATAAGCCTCCAAAGCATTTAAAAAAGAATACAACATTCATTTGAAAAGCGGCCGAAAGGTCGCTTTTTTTTATAGCTGCTCTTTCGGTAAGATAAGGCATTAGCCAAGGAATGCACCGTATGCGACTGGATTTGTTCGACCTTCAATTGGTGCTGCACATTGTAGACAGCGGCAGTCTGACCAAAGGCGCTGCTCGTTCTGCCATCTCGCTACAAGCAGCCAGTGAACGGATTAAAAAACTCGAACAGCATTACCGCACAGCCCTGTTCACTCGCCAAGCCAAAGGGGTCAAACTGACCCTTGCCGGTCAAACCTTGGTTGAACATGCACAGCGCATCTTAGGTGAGGGGCAAAAATTAGAGCACGCTATGCTGCCCTTTGCGCGTGGGCTGAGTTCCAATATGACCTTATGGTGTAATTCATCTGCACAAAGTGAATATTTGCCGGTCTTGCTGCCACGTTATTTACTGGAAAATCCCAACACACAAATTGAGCTGCATGAAGCCGAGTCTAAAGACATCATTGCAGCGATAGAGCAAGGCAATGCACAACTGGGCTTAATTTCAGGTTTCTTTAAATCTGCACAGTTACAAACACTAGAGTTTGCAGATGATCCTTTGGTACTGATTTGCCCTATAACTCATGAATTGGCCTCGATATCTAGCGTCAAACCCGCAGAGATTTTAAATTATCCCTTTGTCGGTTTGATGCAATATCATTCCTTGCAACAATCGATCGAGGCACAAGCCAAATTATTCGGCTGTGAAATTCAGTATCGGCTGCGTTTGCCGAACTTTGCCGCGATCGCCCAAGTGGTGGCGAATGGTGTGGGCATTGCCATCATGCCAAAACGTGCAGCCCAACGATTAATCAGTTTATATGCCTTTGCCCAAGTTGAGCTCAGCGGTGACTGGGCCAATCGAAAATTGCTGCTCACCGCACGTAATTTTGATGATTTACCCTTAAATTATCAGCATTTCAGTCAGTTTCTACTGTCACAAAAATCTACTTTAGATGGCTAAGTCTAGGCTTCAAATCACGCCAAACTGGTGCAGCATCATATAGCCACCGAGGGCAATCAACCCGATAAAAAACACCTTACGGAATTTTTGTTCTGGAATGCGGTAACGGATTTTTTTCCCTGCCCACATGCCAATGAGCGCAGGAACCAGTGCCATGGCTGACATGGCATAATCAATCGGGAGATCTTCCACAGGATTTTGCTGTAAGAACACCGCCAAACAAATAGTTGACGTGGTAAAGGCCAAACCGAGTGACTGTACGAGGTCATCGCGTTTCAGTTGCAAACCTTGCAAATATGGCACCACAGGAATCACCACCACACCGGTCGCAACAGTCAGCGCTCCACCGAGATAACCGATCATTGGAGATAGCCATTTTTCATGTGGTGCAAAGTTCGGCAAGCTTTTGGCACAAAGCCCATACAGTCCGTATAGTGCCAACATGCCCCCCAGTAAAGCTTCACTTTTAAATTCACCATGTCCTAAAGTTGGAAAAATACTCCAAATTGAACCGACGATAATCCCAAGTAACAAGGGCCAAAAGCGTTGAATTAGTCGCAGCACCTGCCCTTCGGCAAATAGTTGCCAAAAGTTGGTTACCATGGATGGAATGATTAATAACGTCGCTGCCTGAAATGGACTGATCACCATGGTGAGTAAGCCCATCGATACCGCAGGCAGGCCTAACCCAATCGTGCCTTTAATTAGACCTGCGATTGCAAAAACTGTGATGACGAACCAAATCATGGCAAAACTCGCTGAAGAATTGGTTCTATGCTATGCAATTCAGACACTTTGAAAAATCAGTGTTTTTGGAATAGAGCCTCAATAAAAAGTTGAGGCTGTGCTTGAAATCAGCTATAGACAAGGTAGTTGGATTCAATAAAAAAGGAATTACAACTTATTTATTTTAATTACTCTCATAACTACTCTTTTGCTCTTCAGCTAAACCATAAGAACTTTCGAATTGATATTTCACCGTTTCATCTTGAATCGAATCAATAAATTTTTTTATTTTATTTTTATATTCAACGTTCCCTGATTTATACATTGATAGCAAATAGCCCCACTCACCATAAATATACTGAGGGTCATTTTTTGATACTTTCCTTAATTCTTCTTTTAAAATCAATGCTAAATCGGAATAACATTTTTCATATTCATCTTTCGATCTTTTAGCATAATAGCTTAACTCACACTGAGTCACTAAAAGTTCCTGACTGAAAGAGTCCTTTAACATTTTATGATTAAGATTATAAGCCTCTTCATACATGCCTGTTGCTAAGTAGATTTGCATTTCAATCTTTTGTCGTTCTTGATCATTCGTGATCTTTTTTATTTCAGACAAACTATCTTTCATTACTTTATCTGCGTTTTCTTTATCTCTCAGATTAAGTTTATTAATAGTATTTTTATAATCATTTATTATAGCTGTATCTTCTTTAGACAGCGTTGAAATTGATTCTTTTTTTTGAGCTTCTTTAACTTCATTCTGATTCAAACTAATTTTCTCAGACGAGCAAGCAGTACTACCAAATATAAAAAATAAGGTTAAGAAAATAAAAAAATGCTTCATCATACTTCTCTCGCTGCGGAGTTTAAGGTAAAGGTATGAGTTTTAAAGCTAAGAAATGATCCTAGACAGTATCGTGGACAACAGATCCCTCTAAATTATTAAAATATTTCTGTTCAAAGGCTTCAGGACTTAACCTGCCAATTGCAGAATGCTTTCTGATTCGATTGTAGTAAATTTCAATATATTCAAACAAGACAGCATTGGCTTCCCTGAGCTGCTTGACATCTTTTTCTAAGTCTAGAATACGCTGTTGTTCTGGTGAAAGTTGACGTTTGCTTGAACCAACTAGATTAGCTTAGCGAATCCAGTTATCTAAGGTTGATACCCTACACCTAATTTATGGGCGATTGAAACTACAGACTCGTGTGAGTTTGAAAGCGCATAATAATTAGCTTGTTGTATATTTTTAGACTACAGCGTTTAGCTATTTTTATATCTCTAAAGTTAACCTTACTTTATCTTTAGAGGGAATATGTGCCCATTATTTTGTCTAGGATCAAACGACTATCTATTTATTCAGGATCTAAGTAGATAATTCCCACATCAATTTTATTAAGATGGTCAAAGCCTGCCCTATCTTCGGGAACTTGATCTACATAGAGGTCAGCATATTCAATTCTTTTTGTTTGATAATTAGGGAATGAAAAAAATAAATCTCCTGTACTATTAGCATAATCTACTGGAGGTTTCTTTAAATAGTATTTTTCAGTTTTAGCAGGAATAAAGAATTTTCCATTCGCATCTAATTTAGTATCAGGATCTGAAAGAATACCATTTACGCCAATATATCCTAATTTGTTTTTTAGAGGTAACTGGCTTTGTTGCATAAATATGTAAGCATCTGATTTAAATAAATTTAATTTTGGATCAAAAAATAATCAAAACCTTTAAAATCATATAGTTATGAAATCTTTGTGCAACAAAGCCTAATTGGATAAAGAATAACAAATAAAAAAATTAATAAAATTTCAAAATGTAAATCAAATCATTATTTTTCAGTTGGTGATATTAAAAAAGAACATTAATAAATTTGATCTAATCTCAAAAACTAAAAATTACGGTCGAATCTCTTTCAACTCACGTTGAATAAAATGCTGAATCATATCGCGGTATAAACGTTCCACAATATCTGCATTTACACCGTGCTCTGTGGCTTGTAGACGAATTTTACTAATCACCGCTTCGACACGTTCTGGTGATTGAACATCCTGTACTGAACGCTTAAAACGCACCGCTTGATCGACATAAAACTGACGTGCAGCAATGAGCTCAATAATTCCCTGATCAATCACATCAATCTGTGCGCGGGCTTGCTCTAATGACTCAACTTTTTCTTTCTTCATCTTCTCTGGCTTCACTTTCAGCGGTGTTTTCACTTTTATACTTCTCTTCTAACACATTACTGAAAATACTTTCAATCATCCAAACGCGATATAAACTATTAAATACATAGCTTTGACCTGCAATACGTAATTCTAAAACAGGAAAATCGGGCTGTGACTTCATCTCACAGTGCATATCATTTTCTTTTAATTTTTCAGCAATATCCTCAGTGATCAGTTCAGAAATCTCTAACTCATACTGTAAAGCCTGAAAATGTGCTTTGAAGGATAAATCACGCCCTTTGGTCCATACAGCCTCCAAAATGCGATACATCGCATCAATACGCTGCTCTTCGGGCGCACTGTAGTAAAGCTGTGACATAGCTAATGTCGCAGCTTCTGTAGGCCGGCAAAATGGCGTGAACTTAACTTCGGTCCGTTTAGACAGACGTGTTGCCAAACTCCAGTCAAACAAATCACGACCGTGATACGACAATGGATACACATTCAACTGAATATTATAATAGTCCGCCAATTCCTCACGAATATAAGCCAACAGTAACCATGAAATCGGATCTTCCATCGCGATGTAGAGATCAAGCTCAGGATCGAGTCCCTGAATTTCATTCAACTCTTCTGCATCACTGATCAGGTGCTCACGCCATTCAATATGATTGATCATAAAGATCGGGTTATCTGTCAGGAGTTTTTGTTGTTTTAAACGGCGCGTTAAACGCAGTAAATCATCTACAGCATGGTACTTACGTTCACCAAACTCAAAATAGCCCGATAAAATCGGGGTATCGGTAAAGATACGTTCAGGAAAATCTTGAGCTTTATGATGACGGCTGGCCATCGCATACAGTGTTCTCAGCTTGCCATACTGCTTTTGCCACAGCATGTGGAACACATCTTCAAGTAAATAAAGAAAATCTTGGCCGCGTAATGGCGTATTTTTTAGAATAATTTCGGCTTGTTCTAAAGCTTCGGCGGTCGGTTGTTCAGGTGTTTCATGAAAACTAAAACGATGCTGCCGCGCTAAAATTTGGGCATCATTCAGACAATATTGTTGCCATTCTATCGATGACATTTGATTAGGAGGTTCAGCACTCTGACGACAAATAATCACTTTCAGTGGTTTAATTTCATCACTGAGAATTTCTTCTAATTGAGGCAGTTGCTGCGCAGCCAAATAGCTATAAACATCATCCAGTCGAAGATAAACACTCAGACCTTGTTCCGTGGGTAACACCGCTTGTCGGGTCGGTTTCTGATAAAACCAACTCGATCGGATTGGATCGAACCAACGGCGTAACAGTGACATGCGTTTTTTGCCTCAAAATGATGAATTGTACCGAACCTGCCAGCACATGCTTAAAATTCAACTTCTATTATGAAGCTGTTTTAAATGAGATATAAGCCTTGTGCAAAACTTATATCAAGTCAGGGCTGAATGTTCAATGTTTAACAATGGATTAGACGTCTAGATTTAGGTCAGTCACCGCACCTTTTTCCGCACCAGAGGTCAACTTGGCAAATTTAGCCAAAGCGCCGTGGGTATAGTTTGGTTTCGGTTTGACCCAGGCCGCGCGACGTGCAGCAATTTCATCCTCAGCCACATGCCAAGTCATTTCACGGGTTTCAGCGTTAATTGAAATTTTATCGCCGTTTTTAACCAAGCCAATTGGGCCTCCTTCATAGGCTTCTGGTGTCACATGCCCAATCACAAAACCATGGCTGCCGCCCGAGAAACGCCCATCAGTCAACAGTGCAACAGATTGGCCTAGACCTTTACCAATAATCGCTGAAGTCGGTTTTAACATTTCCGGCATACCCGGCCCGCCTTTCGGCCCAACACCGCGGATCACCACCACTTCACCTTCTTGTACTTCGCCATCTAAAATACCGCGCATGGCACCCTGCTCACCCTCAAATACCCGCGCAGGCCCCTCAAAATACAGCCCTTCTTTACCGGTAATTTTAGCCACTGCACCCGTCGGCGACAAATTTCCTTTGAGTACCACCAAATGTGAATCCTTTTTAATTGGCGCATCAAACGGCAAAATAATTTGCTGTCCTTCAGGATAATCCTCTACATCGGCTAAGTTTTCCGCCAAAGTTTTGCCCGTAACGGTGAGGCAAGAACCGTCGAGCATGCCGGCATCCAGCATGCGTTTCATGAGCGGCTGAATGCCGCCAATGGCAATCAGTTCCGACATTAAATATTTACCCGATGGGCGCACATCGGCCACCACAGGAATATCTTTGCCAATACGCACAAAATCATCCAAAGACAGTTCCACGCCTGCGGTATGCGCCATGGCAATCAAATGCAGTACGCCATTGGTTGAACCGCCTAAAGCAATCAGCACTTTAATCGAGTTTTCAAAAGCGGCTTTGGTCATAATGTCGCGCGGCTTAATATCGAGACGCAGCAGGTTCATCACGGCTTCACCTGCGCGTTGGCAATCTTCAATTTTATCTGCTGAAACTGCTTCCTGCGCCGATGAACCTGGCAAGCTCATGCCTAAGGCTTCAATCGCTGAAGCCATCGAATTGGCCGTATACATACCGCCGCACGAACCCGGCCCCGGCAGCGCGACTTCTTCAATCTGCTTCACTTGAATTTCATTGATTTCGCCTTTGGCGTGCTGACCGACTGCTTCAAATACCGAAATCATATCGGTATGCCCTGCTCCGGGTTTGATGGTGCCACCATAAATAAACAGGCTCGGACGGTTTAATCGCGCCAAACCCATGATACAGCCTGGCATATTCTTGTCGCAGCCGCCTATGGCAATTACGCCATCATAGGCCTGACAGCCCAACACAGCTTCAATGGAATCGGCAATGATTTCCCGCGATAGCAATGAATACTTCATGCCTTCTGTACCGTTGGAAATGCCGTCAGAAATGGTGATGGTATTGAAAATAATGCCTTTCCCGCCTGCAGCATTCACCCCACTTTCAGCTTCACGCGCCAAGCCATCAATATGCATATTACACGGCGTGACATTGGCCCAAGTCGAAGCAATACCAATAAATGGGCGTTTAAAGTCTGCATCTTGGAAGCCCGTGGCACGCATCATGGAACGTGCAGGCGCATTCTCTATGCCTTCATAAACAGGAGCAGAATGTTCGCGGATATTATTTTTACTCATTGTTCTTCCTTGGCGATGGCTGATTTTGGCTTCAGCCTTGGCGGATTCTTTTAAATTTATTGTATAGAAAGCGCTCAGCATGTAAAAGAAATTACATCTCAACAAAAAAGATTTTTAGCGCATGCAATACCATTCAATCACATGACAAAACGACATGGATGTCGCTGTTTTCCTGTATGGCAGGGATGCCATATCAGGAGAACAAAAGATTTTTGTTACTTTTGATCTTTCAAAAGTAAGGGATTGCCTACACAAAGCCATATAAATTATAGCTACTATTCGAGGCTGTCTTTTTAGAATTTTAATGACATCCACTAATTATTAAATTTTATTTATTTGCTTCAAGAAACATTATTTTTAATCAGATTAAGAAATCTATAACTTAGAATTATTGTCCCATTATTTCATTTAAAAGCTGATTACAGCGGAGTCTTACCTCTATAAAAGCTAATTTTCGGAGCTCGTATGTTACTTTTGTTTCGGCAAAAGTAACCAAAACCATTTGTCATCCGCAAAACTCGGCAACTGTTTGCAACTAAAAAAATGATCGCAGAAACATTCACTTTTAAATTACCGTTTACCTCAGACAGTTGCGGATGACATTTCCTCGTATCCAATGCAAGTTATGTAGATGTAAATTAAAAAAGCACCCCATGTGGAGTGCTTTTTAATTAAACATCTAAAGTTTAGATTTCACGTACTGCGCCTTTCGCCGCACTCGTGGTATGCATTGCATACGCTTTCAATGCTTTCGAAATTTTGCGTGGACGCTCTTCAACTGGATGCCAACCTTTGGCTTCTTGCGCTGCACGGCGAGCGGCCATGGTTGCTTCATCAACAGCAAGGTTGATGGTACGGTTTGGAATATCAATTTCGATTAAATCGCCATCTTCCACTAAACCAATTGCACCACCTTCTGCTGCTTCAGGTGAAACGTGACCAATAGACAGGCCTGACGAACCGCCCGAGAAACGACCGTCAGTCAATAATGCACATTCTTTGCCTAGACCTTTCGATTTTAAGTAGCTGGTTGGGTACAACATTTCTTGCATACCCGGACCACCACGTGGGCCTTCATAGCGAATCACAACCACATCACCGGCTTTGATTTCATTGCCCAAGATCGCCTCTACTGCTGAATCTTGGCTTTCAAACACACGTGCAGTACCGTTGAATTTCAAGATTGAATCATCTACACCCGCAGTTTTTACGATACAACCATCGAGCGCAATGTTGCCGTAAAGCACAGCTAAGCCACCGTCTTTCGAGAACGCATGTTCAGCATTACGGATCACGCCATTTTCACGGTCACCATCTAGTCGTTGGTAATATCGATCTTGTGAGAATGCGGTTTGCGTTGGTACACCGCCCGGCGCTGAACGGAAGAATTGGTAAACGTCTTCATTTTCAGTACGGATAATGTCCCATTTATCTAAAGCATCTTTTAAGCTTGCTTCGTGAACAGTACCTACAGATGTGTCCAATAAGCCTGCACGGTCTAATTCACCGAGAATGGACATGATACCGCCAGCACGGTGTACATCTTCCATATGTACGTCGTTTTTCGCAGGTGCAACTTTACATAGAACAGGCACTTTGCGAGATAAACGGTCAATGTCATCCATCGTGAAATCAACACCCGCTTCATTGGCAGCCGCCAACAAGTGTAGAACGGTATTGGTTGAACCACCCATCGCGATGTCTAAAGTCATGGCATTTTCATACGAGGCTTTGGTCACCATTTCACGTGGCAATACGCTGTAATCATCTTGTTCATAATGACGTTTAGCCAATTCAACAATTAAAGAGCCTGCGCGTTCGAATAATTTTTTACGGTTTGCATGTGTTGCCAGTGTAGAACCGTTACCCGGTAAAGACAGGCCCAATGCTTCTGTTAAGCAGTTCATTGAGTTTGCGGTGAACATACCTGAGCATGAACCACAAGTTGGGCATGCAGAGCGTTCGTATTCTGCTACTTCTTCATCAGTATAGTTGTCATCTGCAGCCACAATCATGGCATCAATCAAGTCGATCGCTTTGTCATTGCCGCGGATTTTGACTTTACCCGCTTCCATTGGGCCGCCAGAAACAAATACCACTGGAATGTTCAAGCGCATTGCCGCCATCAACATCCCTGGGGTAATTTTGTCACAGTTGGAAATACATACCATGGCATCGGCACAGTGCGCGCTCACCATGTATTCTACTGAGTCTGCAATCAAGTCACGTGAAGGCAATGAATACAGCATACCGTCATGGCCCATCGCAATACCGTCATCGACTGCAATGGTATTGAACTCTTTAGCTACACCGCCTGCTTGCTCAATTTGACGCGCCACGAGTTGACCAAGGTCTTTAAGATGAACGTGACCCGGTACAAATTGAGTAAATGAGTTCACGACGGCAATAATTGGTTTACCGAAGTCTTCATCTTTCATACCAGTTGCGCGCCATAAGCCGCGCGCACCCGCCATATTTCTTCCGTGTGTCGATGTTTTTGAACGATAGTCAGGCATTTTATATTTCCAACAAAGTTTGAGCTTGAAATGAATCCTACAGATTCACTCTGGCTAAATCATACTGACAATGATGTAAAATCAGTCGAATTTTAAACCTATCATACACCAAGCCATTGTTTTTAAAGATGGCTTTTTAAGCTGAGATTTGGGCAGATGGGTCTATCAATAAAAACGAGTGATTTGACGACAAAAATCTTTTAACTGAAATCTACTATACCGCCATCAAAGGCTGCACAATACAAAACTTTCATGAATAATTTTTAAATTTTATATAAATATAATTTATTTAAAAATTGCAAATTTGCGATTTTGGGTTATGAAATCATTGAGCTTGGACAGCTTCAAAGTTGCAAAAATCAATTTCTAATGTTCTAAATTACGCATTAATCATTTGCTATAATCCACATATTCAACACAGATTCGGTTCATTCATTTTGAAAATCATCTTTGCCGGTACGCCAGAATTTGCCGCAACAGCACTAGCTGCTTTGCTCAACACACAACATGAAATTGTTGCGGTATACACTCAACCTGACCGCAAAGCTGGACGTGGACAAAAACTCACAGCTTCTGCCGTAAAGCAATTGGCTTTAGAGCACCATATTCCTGTTTACCAACCCCTTCATTTCAAATCATCGACTGAAGAAGGTTTAGCCGCACAAGCGGAATTAAAAGCTTTAAATGCCGATGTTATGGTGGTTGCAGCCTATGGTTTGATCTTGCCGCAAGTGGTGCTAGATACCCCGAAATATGGCTGTCTGAATATTCATGGTTCATTGCTGCCACGTTGGCGTGGTGCAGCACCGATTCAACGTGCCATCGCAACAGGTGATATTGAAACAGGTGTCACCATTATGAAAATGGCAGCCGGACTAGATACTGGCGACATGATGTATAAAACCATCTGCCCGATTGAAGCAACGGATACCTCTGCAACTTTGCATGACAAACTTGCAGAGCAAGGTGCAACTGCAATTACTGCCGTTTTAGACACTGAACAAACATTGCAGCAATATCTGGACAGCCGTGAAGTCCAAGACGAAGCATTAACGGTTTATGCACATAAGCTTTCAAAAGCTGAAGCAAAAATTGATTGGTCCATCGATGCTGTACAAATCGATCGTAACATTCGCGCCTTTAACCCGTGGCCGGTGGCATTTATTCAGTTGGATGAACAAAACAATTTACGCGTTTGGCATTCTGAACTTTCTGCTGCATCTGCACCGAATGCTCAAGCAGGTGAAATCATCGCCATCGATAAAAAAGGCATACACGTTGCCTGTGCCAATGGCAGCGTGATTATTTTGACTTCTTTGCAATGGCCGGGTGCTAAACCACTCAACCCTGTACAAATTTTACAAACCCAAAAATTGACTATTGGACAAATTTTATAATGAAGCAATCTCCCAACGCCTCGACCCGAGACCTTAATTTACGTGCTCAGGTAGTGAAGACGTTATTGGCTGTCCAAAATGGTCAATCGCTGCAATCGGTACTCGCACAGCAAATGAATATCGTGTCAGATAAAGACCGTGCTTTATTCCACGAATTGGTGCTCGGTTGTTTACGTCAATGGTATGCATTGAAACAACTGACTTTACCGCTTCTGTCTAAACCGGTAGATAACCAAGTGGTTGAAACCTGTTTATACCTTGGTTTGTACCAATTATTGTGTACCCGTGTCGCGGCTCACGCTGCAATTTCTGAAACGGTGGAAGCTGCAAAACAATTGGGTATGGGAAGTCTAAGTGGCTTAATCAACGCAATTTTGCGCCGTGCAACACGTGAAACAGAACAGTTCTACGACGTACTTGAACAAGCCACCAATTTACCAAGTTGGTTATCTAAACGTTTGAAAAAAGACTGGGGTGAACAATTTGACGAGCTCAGCTATGAGCTTAAACAAATTGCGCCACTGACGTTACGTGTTAATACACGCCAAGTGAGCCGTGACGAATACCTCGATATTTTGGAAGATGAAGGCATCGATGCACATCGTTGTGAACTGTCTGATGTCGGCATTGTGATGGACGAAAGCCTACACATTCCAAGCCTGCCGGGCTTTGAAGCAGGTGGTTTCTCGGTACAAGATGAACATGCTCAGCTGTGTGCAACACTCTTGCCAAATCTCGATGGTAAATTCGTGATTGATGCATGTGCTGCGCCGGGTGGTAAAACCGCACATATTTTAGAGACCTTCCAACCGAAGAAACTCATCGCATTGGATCAAGATGAGAAGCGCCTGAAACGTGTGGTTGAAAACCTTGATCGTTTGGATCTCGATGGTAAACATGTCGAAATCCAAACCGCCGATGCCATCACCTATACTGCACCTGAACTTGCTGATTGCATCGTGCTCGATGCGCCATGTACTGCTGTCGGTGTAATGCGTCGTCATCCTGATATACGTTTACTACGTCAATCGGGCGACATTGCAAAAACTGTAGTGTTACAAAAACAAATTTTGGAAAACATGTGGAAGCAGCTTAAAGTCGGCGGCACGCTGCTTTATATCACATGCTCGATTTTAAAAGCTGAAAATGAACAGCAAATGGTTGAGTTCTTTGCCAATCATGCCGATGCCCAAGAAATTAAAATTGAAGCGGATTGGGGTGTTGAACAAATCCATGGTCGTCAATTGTTCCCGAAAGTGGGCTATGGCGATGGCTTCTTCTACTGCCGCATTCAAAAAACAGCTTAATCTACAATAGAATTTGCTTTTTAGCACCACATAAAAAAGGAACCCGAGGGTTCCTTTTTTTATCAACGATGAAGCTTAATCTTCTTCATCTGGATGTTTTGCTAAATGGATCGACGCTAAAAGTAAACCACCCCATAGCAAAACAATTGATAAAATCATCATGATCATTGCAGATGTATTCATATTAATTCTCCTCTGGACCTTTGTCTTTACACAAGCTTAATAGAACAGAACCCAATACAAAGAAGGCCAATACCGAACCACCCACCAACCAAAGTGTCGTTGCAGGATAACCGCCATAACCTTCAGTTGCGACAGCCTTAATCGTCAATACAAGTGCAACCAATAATGAAATTGGGGTGATCACGGTCAATAAGAAATTCCAACCTTGACCCAACTTGATACTTGAGTATTGATTTGCATGCTCTTGTAATTGTTTCATCAATGGACGATGGAACCACGACACCAAAATAATAGAGAGTAAACCACCACCCACGATCCCAATGTTATTGGCAAAGTAGTCAATGATATCAACAAAAGTAATGGCACTTTGTGTAGAGAATAAAAGTGTAGATACGATTGCTGAACCGCCCGCAACAATCGTTACAGCTTTATTTTTTGACCAACCCAATTTGTCTTGAAACGCTGCAATTGGCACTTGCAAGATACTCACCATAGAGGTAATCCCTGCAACCACCAACGAAGCAAAGAACAAGAAGCCAAACAAATCACCGCCTGCCCCCATACTCGAAATGATTTTCGGGAAGGCAATAAAGGCTAAACCAATACCACCAGATACTACTTCTTTTACAGGTACACCTGAACTTTGTGCCATGAAACCAAGTGCTGCAAAGACGCCAATACCCGCTAAGATTTCAAATGATGAGTTGGCTAATGCAACGACTACACCTGAACCGGTTAAGTTGGTTTTTGCTTTTAAGTAAGACGCATAGGTCAACATGATCCCGAAACCAATCGATAACGAGAAGAAGATATGACCAAAGGCTGCTAACCATACTTTATAGTCGGTCATCGCTTCCCAGTTTGGCGTAAAGAATGCATTTAAGCCTTCTGCCGCACCCGGTAGACGCAATGCTTGAATGACTAAAATGCTAAATAACACGATCAATAACGGCATAAAAATTTTATTGGCAAGTTCTACACCACGACGTACACCGCCATAGAGAATGAACATCACCACAGCCCAAACAATGACTAAACCAACAAATAAAGTCGGAACAAAACCAAATGTTAAGCCATCACCATTTTGTAGATAGGTTTTAAAGAAAAAGCTTTCCGTATCTGAGCCCCATTGTTGTCCAATGGCGTAATACATGTAACTACCGGCCCATGACAACACGCTGGCATAGTAGATCCCGATGATCAGGGTCACCATCACTTGCCACCAACCCAATGATTCAGCATTCATTAACTTTTTATAGGCTGTAGGTGGTGCTTTACGGAACTTATGTCCAACAACATAGTCCAAAAAGAGTAAGGGTAAACCTGCTGCAAAAATTGCAATCAAATACGGTACTAAAAATGCACCACCACCATTTTCATAAGCAACATAAGGGAAACGCCAAATATTCCCCAAACCCACGGCTGATCCAATCGCCGCTAAAATAAAGCCTGATCGCGCAGACCAGCTTTCACGATTATCTGACATAGAACACCTAAACCTCAGGCATCTTTAACTGCTGCTTGTTATGATTATATCGCGAGCAAAAAAAGAACCATAAAAATAAAAATTCTGGGTGTTTGATCTGGTGAGATACCTTATGAGCGTCTATACCAAATTGCAAACAGAAAAATCACATGCGCATTTTGGTTAAAAACACCACAAATAACTTTCCCTTTGTATGAATTAACAATACTCACTTTTTTTAAGTTTTTCTGTAATTTCTACGGCAAATATTCCATTTTTATAATATGTTTAAGTTTAAATGTTCATTTAATCAGCTTATTTTTCATACAATTTAAGTTATCAATAATATAACTTTTAGGAATGTTTTATTTCCTATTAAATTTTTAAAGTTATTTCACTCGATAATGTCCAGTAATTTTATAGGCATGCAAAAGATCTTCTTCCTGTGTGCCCTCTCCAATATTATGGATGATGAGCGGAACATCGCTAGCTTTCACTTTACGATCTGAAACCACGCCAATATGCACTAAACCACGCCCTAAGTCCCAAGTGACAATATCTCCTGCCAAATACTGCTTATCTTTGACAACATAGCCCTGACGTTGCATCCAAGTTTGAATATTGGGAACACGTCGATGATCAATATTTTTATCGGTTCCTTTTAAGCCCCATTTTTGTGGATACTGCTTAAAATTGGCTTTCATATCTTCATGAATGGCTTGTTGTAAATCAATCCCTTGCTGTCGTAATGCACGAATTACCACGTCGGTACAAACACCCTTGATTAAAGGGACATCTCCCATTGGATAACGCAGTGCAGTATACGCAGGATCATAATATAAGGTTTTCCCAATTTGACTGCGTGCATCCGTCACCATTTGAGTGGCGTTAAAGGCAAAGACAGCCATATTCACGGTCATCAAACTGACCAATAATAAAATTCGTTTCATTTTTCTTATTCACTTTAGATTTTTTGAAATGATTCAAAAACTGGGCTTCGAACAGATCCATACTGAACCAAGCCCAAGTTTAAACTGCTACAGTTTTATCGCCAATACGCGTTCTTCTTGCATATCTCGAATGGCAGACTGAATCCCTTCACGACCTAAGCCAGAATCTTTTACGCCACCATATGGCATGTTATCAACACGGAAAGATGGAATGTCATTAATAATCACTCCACCGACCTCTAAGTGATTCCACGCATACAACATTTTATTCAAATTTTGCGTATAGATGCCCGCCTGTAAACCAAAACGGCTGCTATTAATTTTGGCGATACCTTTTTCAAAGTTTTTGTATTTCTCTAAAATCGCTACAGGGCCAAAGATTTCATCTTTATACACTTCTAGCGATTCATCGACATTTTCTAATAAAATTGGATCGAGCAAAGCCCCCTGATGTTCACCACGAACCAAAGCTTTAGCTCCTTTTTTGACTGCTTTATCGACCCATTTATGCACGCGTGTTGCTTCTGCTTCCTTAATCATTGGACCGACCATGGTGCTTTCCAACTGTGGATCATCCGCTTTAAGCTGCTTCATTCTCGCCACGAGTTTTTTCTTCACATCGGCATAGATATCGGCATGCACCAAGATGCGTTGAACACTAATACACACCTGCCCTGCATGGTTATACGCCCCACCGACTAAGCGTTCAATAAATGCCGCTGAAATTTCAGTATCAGGCTCAACCAATACAGCAGCGTTGCCACCGAGTTCCAAAGTCACTTTTTTACGCCCCGCACGCGCTTTCATATCCCAGCCGACAACATCGGAACCGGTAAAGCTGAGCAGTTTAAATCGGTCATCTGTTACCAAGACATCTGCATGTTCACGTGGACAAGGTAAAACTGAAAAAGCACCTTTAGGTAAATCCGTTTCTGCCAAAACTTCCGCAATTTTTAAAGCTGAAATAGGCGTCAAACTTGCAGGCTTCAAAACAAATGGACAGCCTGCGGCAATGGCAGGTGCAATTTTATGCGCAGTCAGATTGATCGGAAAATTAAACGGGCTGATCAAGGATACAGGGCCTATCGGCACATGTTTGACCATGCCTTGATAGCCAGATGCCGCTGCAGTAACCGCCAATGGGATCATGCGACCATCATCCATCTGTGTGACAGCATCGGCAGCAATTTGAAAGGTATTAATTAAACGTTCAACTTCAGCAGCTGCGGCTTTACACGGTTTTCCACCTTCCGCAATTAAAATTTCAGTCAATTCTGCACGCATTTCATTAAAACGTTTAACACAGTGCAGTAAAATTTTTTGTTTTTGAAAAGGTTCCAATGCCGCCATTGCAGCACTAGATTTGACCGCTGAATCAATGGCTTTTTCAATGGTTGCAGCATCTGCGAGCGCAACGCGTGCATATACGTCTTGGGTATATTTTTGATTCACTTCTAACCACTGATCGGTAGTCGCTGCTTTACCTGCAACATAGAGCGGATAATCTTTTATATCTTGTACGGCTTTGGACATGACGATATTTCCATGATCTTGAGACATTATTGATAAATGTGAATAAATCTATGCCCTCTATCATGCGCTGACTGAGCCCAGAGTTCACTATATTTAAGTAACAAAATAAACCACAAGCCTCAAACTCAGCTACCTAATTGCCCTGAATACCATCACTATTTTCAGATCTATGCTTGCACTGAAAACACGATGATCGAGTCTCTATATAACAATGACATTAAATTAGAAAGCTGTTTAAAATATTTAATTACATTATTTATCAAATCATTAATAAATTTTTCAAAGTTAAATTAATCAAAAAAAATATGAGTACAACATAAAAAAAGCCCATCAAATGACGGGCTTTTTAAATCTATGTTTTAGCTATACGAACGCTGTGTTTTCACTGAAGTCTTATTCACATTTTCTAAAGCGGCAACCTCTTCATCCGTTTGCGCTTTGCGAATAAAGAACACTGCAATCGCTGCGATGACTACTGGAATTCCCACGGCCATAAAGTTAATTTGATGTGGCAATTCTTGTGATAATAAATAGCCGATCAGAATCGGGCCAACAATCGCACCTGTACGACCGACTGCAGATGCCCATCCAATACCTGTCGAACGTACAGACAACGGATAGTACTGTGCAACATAGCTATAGAGTAAGATTTGAGAACCAATTGCTGATGCACCTGCGACTGCAACCAAAAGATAGATCACAGGCTGTGGTGAATTAAAGCCGAGTAAAGATAGTGCCACAGCACCTGCAAGACATAATGTAATGATCACCGGTTTTAAGTGGAATTTGTCCGCTAAAATACCGCCGCCAATCGTACCAATTACGGCACCAATATTCATCGCCAATAGGAAGGTCAAACTGCTACCTAATGAATAACCTGCGGCCATCATTAGTTTTGGTAACCAACTGCCTAATGCATAAAGCGTTAATAGACACATAAAGAAACACAGCCAAAACAACATCGTACTTACGCCACGACCTTGCTTATACAACGCTTTAACAGACGTTCCACCCGGAACCGCAACTTCAGTCAGTTCCAGTTGAGTATTTGCAGTCACGGTTTGTTCAGGTGCAATGGTTTGAATCATACGACGTGCTTCATCATGACGATTCACCTTCACCAAAAATGTGAGCGATTCAGGTAAAAATTTCCAAGCAAATGGCAACAGTAACAGTGGAATACCCGCAATGAAGAACATGATTTGCCAGCCATAATCCGCAGTAAACCATGAACCAAAGAGAGCCGCCATGATGCCACCCATTGCATAACCACTGAACATAGTGGTCACTAAAGTACTGCGTAGATGCTTAGGTGCATATTCAGATGTCAATGCCACAAGGTTCGGTAATACCCCACCAATGCCAAGTCCAGCAATAAAACGTAACGCGCCAAATTCCGTTGGATTTGATGCAAAACCGCCTAAAAATGTGAATGTACTGAATAAAAATACACAAATCATGATAACTTTTTTACGGCCAATCTTATCAGCCAAAGTACCAAACATCATGGCACCAAACATCATCCCTGCAAGTGCTGTACTCGCTAGCATACCTGCCTGAACAGCTGTTAATCCCCAATCTTTCATTAATAAAGGCAGCGCAACACCATTGATCGCTAAGTCGTAACCATCAAATAAAATAAGAATTAGACACCACATCATGATGCTGAAATGCGATTTTGTGAACTTAGCGTTATCGACAACGCTATTCACATTCATTGTGCTTGTAGACATTGAACCTCACCTCCAATTGTGAGTTTTATTTTTCGCTACAATGCCGTTTTTGAATGTAAATTGTCCAAAATTACAAAGGTATAGATCCATACCTTTCAGATATATCCATGTCGTTTGGGAATAAAATGTCATAAAAACTTAGATATTTTTGAAATATTTATACATAAAAAAGTCGATGGACTGTGGGTCTAGTTTTTATAATGATTAATTTTCAATGTGTTACTAGAAGCTAAATCACAATCAGACGATAGATTATTTGATATGAAAATTGTCAGAATAAAACTCAAATTTTATAGAAAAAAACCAGACTCTACGATCTAGGTCGTAGATTTCTAAATCATAAGGCATCAGCCATCACTTAAGTCGATAATTAGGCATTTAAACTGTTGTTTTAGCTGACTTACATTCAGGTTTTCCGACATTTTTAAGCTGAGAATTCCTTCAATTGATGATTTTTAAATGCGTTTATTGTCTAATAATCATCCATGTTTAAATAATTCAAGCCACAATCTATCAATATTTTTATCATCTCCCTGTTTTATGCTTCTGCTTATCTTCTTTTCCCCTTTTCTCCACACATAAAAAAACACCCCCTGCACTAGTCAGGGGGTGTTTCGAATAATGAGCTGGCGATGACTTACTCTCACATGGGTAACCCCACACTACCATCAGCGCTAAGAGGTTTCACTTCTGAGTTCGGGAAGGGATCAGGTGGTTCACTCTTGCTATTG
>NZ_VPDB01000047.1:0-25407 GCF_013417925.1 Acinetobacter sp. YH12218 | reverse complement strand
ATGAAATACGGTATTCTGATGTGACAAAACCTGAATCCTGGTCGTTAAAGTGTTTGTTTGCACTCATATTTTAACTGTTAGGACTCAGGTTTTTTTATTTAAAGCAAACTATGGGACAGCAGTGGCTAAATGCCCCTTTTTTATACTCGATTATTGATGATTAGCTACTTCGGCCGAGCCGCAGGTTTCAGCTTAATTTGCATACTTTCTTTGATCACTTCCATCACAGGATAACTACGCGTTTCCTTGATACCAGGTAATTGCCAAAGCACCTGCCCTGAAATTTTTCTAAATTCTTCCATATTTGCGCAGCGTATTTTCACCACAAAATCAAAACCACCGCTGATCATGTGACATTCTACGATTTCTGGAATTTGACGCACTGCATCCGAAAAATCTTCCAATACATTGGGCGTGGTTTTATCTAGTAAAATCTCCACAAAAACCACAAATCCATTGTTGAGTAAGACCGGATTTAAACGTGCTTCATAGCCTAAAATAAAGCCCTCTTTCGATAATTTTTGCACACGTGCCAACGCCGCAGTGGGTGATAAATTCACCATTTCCGCAAGCTTAATATTGGACAATTTTCCGTCGTCTTGCAGCAGCTCTAAAATTCGAATATCTATACGGTCTAAGCTCAAATATGGGCCAGTCATCTGAATTTTTCTCTAAATATTATTAAAACTATAGTGAGTTATTCGCTAAATATTCTGTAATGATAAATTAAATAAAGGATCAAGCTCAAGATTTATTTGCTCGTCATAGAACTTTGACACGGAAAATTGAAACATGAATGGAAAAGTATTTGAAGTCACGGGAAGCGATGACTACATCACTGAATTTAAAGACAAGAATAGCTTTGAACAATCGATTAATACAGCATGGCGTCGTGCTGAAACTGAGTGCATTGAAAACTTATTAGCACACAGTGAAATCCCTTCCCCGATCAGCGATCAAATTCAACAATTGGCTTTTGACTTAGCCCATTCATTACGTGAACGTAAAAGCGGTACAGGTAAAGCAGGCATTGTACAAGGCTTGCTACAAGAGTTTTCATTGTCTTCTCAGGAAGGCATCGCTCTAATGTGTTTAGCTGAAGCGCTACTCCGTATTCCAGACAAAGCAACACGTGATTTACTAATCAAAGATAAAATCAACCAAGGTAACTGGAAAGATCATGTTGGCCAAAGTAGCCTCATGTTCGTAAATGCTGCTGCTTGGGGCTTAATGCTGACGGGTAAATTAATGGAAACCCCTCAACAAAAAAGTCTTTCTAGTCTATTGACGGGTATTTTAGCACGCAGTGGTCGTGGCATTATCCGTAAAGCTGTAGACGTGGCTATGCGTATGATGGGTGAACAGTTTGTTACAGGTGAAACCATCAATGAAGCGCTTAAACATGCAGAAGTTTTAGAAGACAAAGGCTTCCGCTATTCATATGACATGTTGGGTGAAGCAGCATTAACTGAACCTGATGCAGAACGTTATTATCAAGACTATACCGATGCGATCCACGCGATTGGTCAAGCCTCTGAAGGTAAGGATGTTTATAACGGCGCAGGTATTTCGATCAAATTGTCTGCCCTACACCCGCGCTATCAACGTTCACAGATCGACCGTGTGCATAACGAACTTTATGGCAAAGTGCTTGAACTTGCAGTATTAGCCAAGCATTACAATATTGGTCTAAACATTGATGCTGAAGAAACTGACCGCCTTGAAATTTCTTTGGAACTACTTGAGCGCCTATGTTTTGAGCCTAAATTAGCGGATTGGAAAGGCATTGGATTTGTGATTCAAGCCTACCAAAAACGCTGTTTCTATGTGGTCGACCATATTATTGACCTCGCTAAGCGTAGCCAAAAACGTTTAATGATCCGCTTAGTGAAAGGTGCATACTGGGACAGCGAAATTAAGAAAGCGCAAATTGAAGGTATGAGTGACTATCCTGTATTTACGCGCAAAGTTCATACCGACCTGTCTTATATTGCATGTGCTAAAAAGCTCTTGGCAGCGCCTGAGCAAATTTATCCTCAGTTTGCAACACACAATGCGCAAACTGTTGCTACGATCTACCAATTAGCACAGCCAGAGATTTACTATCCAGGCCAGTATGAATTCCAGTGCCTTCACGGCATGGGTGAACCCCTCTATGAACAAGTGGTGGGTTCAAAGTCTGACAACAAACTGGGTGTGCCATGTCGTATTTATGCACCAGTGGGTAACCATGAAACCTTATTGGCCTATTTGGTTCGACGTTTACTGGAAAATGGTGCGAATACCTCTTTCGTCAACCGTATTGCAGATAAAAACTTAAAAATTGAAGATTTAATTGAAAATCCAAGACAGACGATATTAGCGACGGCTGAAAAAGAAGGTATCACTGGCGCTAAGCATCCTTCTATCCCATTTCCGCAAGATTTGTATGGCACAGAACGTCGCAACTCAAAAGGACTCGATTTAGCCAATGATCGCGACTTATCTCAGCTCAATACCACGGCAGTACAGCATGCACATACCCAGTGGCATGCTAGTGCAATGGGCGCTAATTTAGAAGAAATTCATACTGCAAGTATCAACATTACAAACCCTGCAAACCATAGTGATGTGGTCGGCAGTGTCAGCGAAGCCAGCCTAGAACAAGCGGAAATCGCTCTCAATAATGCGGTAAATGCCCAAGCTTCATGGAAAACTTTAGACAAAGATCAGCGTGCAGCATGCTTAAACCGTGCAGCGGATTTGATGGAAGCACAATTGCAATCTCTGATGGTGTTATTGTCACGCGAAAGCGGTAAAACCTACGCCAATGCTATTGCTGAAGTCCGTGAAGCTGTAGATTTTCTACGTTATTATGCAGCTCAAATGATTGATCTAGCAGAAAATACGCATATTGAACCTCTTGGCACTGTGCTGTGCATTAGCCCATGGAACTTCCCGCTTGCTATTTTCACAGGTCAAATTGCGGCGGCCTTGGTTGCAGGTAATACCGTGATTGCCAAGCCTGCTGAACAAACACCGCTGATTGCTGCTCAAGCTGTACATATTTTATGGGAAGCAGGTGTTCCGTTTGATGTATTGCAACTCCTTCCTGGGCGTGGCGAAACCATTGGTGCCAAACTCAGTGCTGACTCACGTATCCAAGGCATCATGTTTACTGGCTCAACAGAAGTCGCACGTATCTTGCAAAAAACCGTGGCACAGCGCTTAAACCAATTTGGCGAAAGCGTGGTTTTGATTGCTGAAACTGGCGGTCAGAATGCCATGATTGTTGACTCATCTGCATTGACAGAACAAGTGGTATTGGATGTCGTTAACTCTGCTTATGACAGTGCTGGTCAACGCTGTTCTGCCCTGCGTATTCTCTGTGTGCAAGAAGATAATGTGGACGGTGTCCGTACCATGTTGCAAGGTGCGATGAAGCAACTTCGTGTCGGAAATCCTGCACTTTTAGCAACTGACATTGGCCCAGTGATCGACCTTGAAGCACAGCAAAATATTGAAAAACATATTGAGAAGATGCGTAGCAAAGGCTATCCAGTACATCAAATCATGTTTAATGCTGATAGCAATGCCTTAAGTACGGGTACTTTCGTTGCACCAACTTTGATTGAACTGCCAAATTTAAATGATTTAGAACGCGAAGTTTTTGGGCCAGTATTGCATTTAATCACCTACAAATATGGTGAGATTGAAAACCTATTAACGCAAATCAATGCCAAAGGTTATGGTTTAACCATGGGCTTGCATACACGTATTGATGACACGATTCAAAAAGTTATCGGTCATGCAGAAGTTGGCAACCTATACATTAACCGTAATATTGTAGGCGCTGTGGTTGGTGTACAACCTTTTGGCGGCGAGGGCTTATCAGGTACTGGTCCAAAAGCGGGCGGTCCTTTATATCTTTACCGTTTAATGCATCAAGTTTCTGAGAAAAAACTGGCTACACCTTATGCGGCTCAGGCAGAAACGCAAGCTGCACATTTCCCTGCATATGAGGCTTTTAACACTTGGGCGAAGCAGCATTTTTCAGGCATTGCTATTCAAGCACCGCAGGCCATAGCCGCTGGACAAAGTTTTGAGCTACAAGGCCCAACTGGTGAAAACAACCAATATGCCATTTTGGCACGTAAAGGTGTGCTTTCATTGGCTAATAATGATGCAGATCAACTGAATCAAATTGCTGCGATTTTATCGGTAGGTAGTCAGCCCGTCGTACTTGCAGACAATACTTTTGTGTTGAAACACTTAAATAGCATGCCAAAAATCCTCGTGGACCAATTTAAAGTGATCACTGATCTTTATCATGGTAATTTTGATGCGGTTTTACATCATGGTGAAAAAGCTGAGTTATTAAAAATTCAACAAGTCATCGCGTCTCGTAAAGGTGCAATTATTGGCATTACGCATTTAGCTTCAGGCCAATATGACATCCCTGTAGAACGTTTCGTGATTGAGCGTGCAATTAGTGTCAATACTGCAGCGGCTGGTGGTAATGCCAGCTTAATGACGATGAATTAAACATTCAAATGAACTCCAACTAATCAGTTCCTCACTTAGCTCAATCTTTATGAATGTTCCATAAAGATTGAGCATTTTTTTAACTTTCCCCTAGATGAATGAACTAATTTAAAGATTCAGACTCATTTTCTCGACAGATAAATACAGCCAAAAGTGGAATTAATTTAGTCTTATAAGGTGAATTTTGCTAACATGACTTTTTTTAATATGTTTGCGATTTTTTACTGCATATGACTTCAACTTATCAGCAACAACTTGATGCCAAAGTTGCCCGCATTACGGCTCAATTTTCAGAATACAACCCTCCCTCTTTAGAAGTTTTTCCTTCTGCTGAACAAAACTTTCGTATGCGAGCGGAATTCCGAATTTGGCATACTGAAAATGATATGTTCTATGCAATGTTTGAACGCAATGCAGACAATGAAAAACAAGTTGTAGAAATTAAAGATTTCCCGATTGCAGATAAAAGCATTAATGATTTAATGCCCGTATTATTAAATGAACTCAAGGCACAAGAGATCTTATCTAGCCGATTATTTGAGGTTCATTTCTTAGCAACGCTGAAAGGTGAAATGCTGGTTTCATTGGTTTACCGTTGCCCACTCAATGCTGAATGGGAAGTTGCTGCCAAAGCGCTGTCTGAAAAGCTCAATATCAAGATTTATGGTCGTAGTCGTGGTCAGCGCGTGATTTTAACTGATGACTATGTGGTTGAAGAACTCCAAGTATTTGACCGTAAATATCAGTATAAACAAATTGAAAGTAGCTTCACACAGCCAAATGCCGGCGTATGTCAAAAAATGCTGGAATGGGCGTGTCAGGTTGCGGATCACTCAGACAAAGACTTACTTGAGCTCTACTGTGGTAATGGTAATTTCACGCTGCCACTTTCTACACGCTTTAATCGCGTTTTGGCAACAGAATTAGCCAAGTCTTCAGTTTATGCAGCACAGTGGAATATTGAGCAAAATGGCATTGATAATATCCAAGTGGCTCGTCTATCAGCTGAAGAGTTTACCCAAGCCTACAATGCTGAACGTACATTCCGCCGCCTTGAAGAAGCTGAGATTGAAATTTCAAGCTATAACTTCGATACGGTATTTGTCGATCCACCGCGTGCAGGTATCGATGATGAAACACTAAAACTGTTGCAACGTTTTGAACGCATTATCTATATTTCATGCAACCCAGATACTTTACATGACAATCTTAAACTGCTTTCACAAACGCATAAAATCAGTAAATTTGCCTTGTTTGATCAATTCCCTTATACACACCATGTAGAGTCTGGTGTGTTTCTTGAGAAGATTTAAACAAATTATTTCAAGTCATGTTGTTGTCATAAAAGGAGCTTTCTAAAAGCTCCTTTTTTATATACTAAAAAAGCTTTATTTTCTCGCCACATGCGGTGTAATGGATGCCTTTTTATATCAATTAGGCAAAGATTCTAAAAGTCCAATCGAAAAAATGATGATTCAAGTGGCTAAAATTTCACTTTAGTAGTCTTGCTTTATTTATTGGATTGGTTATATTTCGTCCTATGTTAGGTCGCAAATGAAGGCTCTATGAGTTTTTGGCATAAGTTGTTCGCTAATGAACAGCAAAACGGGCATAAGAATCAAATTGCCTGTGTTGAAAATGATTGCTCTTGTAAAACCAATGAACAGCTTATTGCTGCTCTTACAAAGGCAACAGATGAAGATGTTATCCTCGGTATTAAAAAAGTGCTCGCTTCGCGCGGTTATAGCCGTAAGGAATTAAATGAAATCCAGCATCTACCTCTACAGTAGAGTCTGAACATTCAATGTTCAAACAAGGCATTCTGTTTTACAGAGTGCCTTTTTCATTTTTTAGTCTAATCAAAAGTATGCCGCTTATTTACAGATTAGGTTTTGTGGATTGGCCACATCGCTATTTACAGCTTTTATGCTATGCTCCAAGGCAACTCAGTGATGTCTAATTTTTAAACACACGACAATAAAACCTAATATTGCATCAAATATGATGCCGAAGACCTCTAAACAGCATTGATATAAAAACTAAAGGAATGAACATGAATAAATTAACAATTTGCCTAATCGCCTGCTGCATACTTAGTCTAAGTGCTTGTAGCCAAATTCCCAAAGAATGCGAAGAATCTTGGGATAAACTCGAAGCCTTATCGAAACAAATGGGCTTAAACGAAGAGCAAATCAAAGAACAGAAAAAACAGTTTGAAGAAAGTATCAAGCAACAATCTAAAGAACAAGCCATTCAAATGTGCCAAACCCAAAGTACCTTTTTAGGTTTAGTCGGCAAATAAACAGTAGTTGCTATCAATCTAAAGACTGTATACATGAAGCCCGACCATTCGGGCTTTTATTGTTTGCATTGAAATGCTGTTGTATACGCTACAATTGGCCCTAAAGCTTTCAAACTTGAATCATGTCTATTCAATGCTTGAATATCTGCACTAGACACAGATCCATCTAAATACAAGGCATTGTTAATCGATAATTGCTGCTTAAAATATTGTGCAAATGCATAAAACGACACGCCTTCACGACTGATCACAAAATACAACTTGCCGTTTTTGATCCCCACACCATTGCGGATTTTCAATGAATCTGACTGTGGGATAAAGTTTGAATTGATTTTTCCATCTACCACTAGCATCGGGCCTGACTGCGTCGCATAACGTGCATTAAAATTTGTGGAAGCATATTTTTGTGTAGTTAATATCACCGCTTGCTTGTCATTCCATGCTAGAACACCATTCGGCTGAATTAAGAAATTGCCAAAGCCTCGTGTTGCACGATTCAAGGCTTTTTTCTGCAGCCCATTTTCAACGTAAAGACCAACAGGCGCTAAATCTGCATGATACATCCCTGCATTCATTGCGAAGTTCATCGTATTACATTTACGCGCTAATGCCTGCTTTAAACGCTGTAAGTCTCGATATGGCTGCTGCTCTGCATTATATAAATAGAGCTTCAGTTGACTCAGATCCGAAATTTCAACCACATCCACGGCAATGGGCTGACTGACACGTTTCGCTTGAATATTGGCATAGGAAATAGTCGGTGAGAAAATCAGACCGAGCAGCATCATAAAGCGCATTTTTTTAAACATTGAGGTTGATTGAACACCAAGCATGACCCTATCCATAGCGTGCGTTAAAAATCGAACAAATTTTAGCTAAATCATCGCTAAAATAGTCGATTAATTCACAGATTAAAAGTAGACTAATCTTTAAAAATAATTCGGATTTAAAGTAGGACTGGTAAATTCATGCACGTGCAGAAAGATGGTTTTCCTCTTGGAACACATCTTATTGTTAAACACTTCGGTTATAGCCATCATGGCATATATGCCGGCCGCGGTAGAGTCATTCACTACTCTGGTTTTGCACACCTTTTCAAAAAACATCCAATTGAAATGACTTCGATCGAAAAATTCAGCCACGGCAAAAAAATTATCGTTCAGTCATATAGCAATCCAAAATTTAAAGGTCGTAAAGTGGTGCGTCGTATGCGCTCTCGCATGCATGAAAACAACTATCATCTGATTATTAATAACTGTGAACACTTATGCACATGGGCTATTACCGGCGTTGAAAGTAGTCCTCAAGTGTTCCGTATGATGAACCGACTCACCACGATTGGCTATGTCAGTTCTCTGATGAGTTTTATGAGCAGTATGATGCTGACCGTGACCACTACTTGCTTTGCACTGGTGTTCTATATCAAAAAGAAACTGCGCGAAAAAGCCAAAATGCAGATGCCGGTTTATACCTATTTAAAGCGTGAAGAACATAAAAATCGTTAATTCACTGCAGCAGCATTGAACCGTGGCTTTATCAAATTTCAATACATCAGCACATTGCTTAGAAATACTGCGCTAATACACAAGCTTTTCCTTACGGCGTATCAGATGTCATGCTTAATTTTGGTCACTCTTCACATTGCTAAAAGTTCGCATTGCTAAAAGGTGGAAATTTATCTTCAACCAAATTGCTTTGCAGGCCATGTTCTAAATAAATTTTGGCTGCATCCAAAACCGTTGTAAAACCACCTGTACTATCGATAATAAAATCAATTAATGCCTGACCTTGCAGAGGAATCTTTGAATTTTTGATACGAACGTAGGTTTCCATCGGGCTAATCTGCTCAAAAATAAAATCGACTTGAGTTTTTGGTTCTCCCCACTGTATTTGAATTAATTTGTTTTCCTTAATACTCAGCACGTCTACATCGGCGACTGCATTATATTTCTGCCAAGTCCATTGCACGGTTTTACCTTCTTCTAGATAGCCACTCGATGCACTAAACCAAAAATGCTGTGTTATTAAAGGATCAACAAAAGCATTAAATACGATATTGATGGACTTACGAATTAACATCTGGGTTTCAATCACGACACTCATCAGCATTCCTACAGTATTTTAATTTTATTCAGTGATAGCACAGAGAACTGATCATTGCCTACCACTGAATTGTTATTGCCCTATTATGCTGTATGTTCTGTAATAAATGCTGATGTCACTAGCGTGGGATTCTTCTCTGTAAATTGCCCATTCCAATAGGGATAGTATGGATAAGGTGGATACACTGCACTGACTGCGTCTAATCGGGCTAACTGCTCTACGCTTAACGACCAATCTTTCGCCGCAAGGTTATCCAACAGTTGCTGTTCATTACGTGCGCCTATCAAAATGCTAGAAACTGTCGGTCTGGTTTTCAGCCAATTCAATGCAATCTGCGGGATAGAGTGCCCTGTTTCCATGGCGATTTCTTGCATTACATCTAACACTGCAAATAACTTTTCGTGTTGAACTTGTGGTGCGAATTGTGCTGTCTCATGTAGTCGACTTTGCTTTGGAATCGCATGCTCACGATCAAATTTTCCTGTTAATCTCCCCCAGCCTAGCGGACTCCATACCACTGCACCAATCTGTTGATCATGCTGCGCAGGCATCAACTCCCATTCATAGTCACGTCCAATCAAAGAATAATAGACTTGATGCACACTTAGCTTTTCATAGCCCTGCTGTTGGGCAATCGACTGAGCTTTCATGAGCTGCCAGCCTGAAAAATTCGACGCACCGATATAGCGAACTTTTCCACTACGTACCAAGTCATCCAAACTGCGCATCAGCTGCTCAAGTGGCGTCGTGCTATCAAACTGATGTAGTTGCAGCACATCAATATAATCTGTGCCTAAACGCTTTAAACTCGCCTCCACAGCTTGTATTAAATAGCTTCTAGAATATCCACCTTGATTGATTCCATCGTTCAATCGGATACCCACTTTGCTGGAAATAATCACCTCTTGGCGTTTTGATTGAAGTAATGCACCGAGCATCTGCTCTGAGGCACCATTTGAGTAAGCATCTGCGGTATCGAAATAATTCACGCCTTGATCAATACACAGATCAATCATACGTTGGGCATCATTTAAACTCGATTGCCCCCATGCAGAGAAAATAGGGCCTTGCCCGCCAAATGTACCTGCACCAAAGCCGAACTCTGAAACTTGTAAGCCAGATTGCCCTAGATTGTGATAGTTCATGGTGATTTCCTGTGTTTAATTTATACACAGAATAGGCACAGATATTTATCAGAAAAACCCTGAATATCGAGAAAGACTTTCTTGATTATATTGATAATGCTAACTGAAGATTTCGACTTATTCACACGAATGGCGGCACTGGGTTCAATCAGTCAAGCTGCCAAAGAAGCCAATCTCTCTGTTTCTGTCGCTAGTAGCCGTCTACACAGACTTGAACAAAGTTTAGGGCTGCGCTTATTTCATCGCACTACACGGCAACTACATTTAACACAGGAGGGTGCTGTTTTATTGCAGCAAGGTTTTCCCTTACTCGAACAATTTAATTCTCTGCTAGGCCAATTTCAGCCTGAACCACAACAACTTAGTGGGGTATTAAAAATCACCTGTTCAGAAGTTTTTGGAAATCGTATCTTAGGGCCAGTATTTGCAGCCTTTGCCAAGTTGCATCCAACATTGACTTTGGATATTGAACAGACCGATCAAAATTTAGATTTGGTCTCCGCAGGTATCGACGTTGCGATACGTATTGGACAGTTAGAAGACTCATCACTGATTGCTAAACCGCTCAGCTTAAACCGTCGTATTTTGTGTGCCTCGCCTAGCTATATCGAACAACATGGCGAACCTCACTCCCTAGAAGAGCTCTCTATACACCAATGCATTTTACAGAAATACCCTAAGGGTGTTTCGCAGCTTTGGACATTCGTCCAAGATCAACACAACATAAATATACCTGTTTCAGGACAAGTTCATATCAACTCAGGTGAAGGCGTACGCCAAGCAGCACTTGCAGGTTTAGGCATTTCGAACCACTCCATCTGGCATGTGGATGAAGATTTACAATCTGGCCAGCTCATCCAAGTTCTACCCAAGATCCCTGTTCAAAGTACTGCAATCTATGTGGTAATTCCGCATCGACATTTTGTTCCGCCTAAAGTACAGGCTTTTATGCGACACTTGGACGATTATTTTCAGCATCAATATGCTTGGTACGTATCGCCGAATTTATCTGAAAATTAGGCCAAGAATTTATCTTAAATTACTGTTAAAAGTCTTAATCAGCGGCGGAAGTTCAACTTCTAAGCTGCTATACATTTCACGCTCAATGTTTCGTACAATCGAGTCCAGCGGTAAATCATTTTCCTGCAAGCCAAAAGGCTCTTCTAGCTCTGCACTTAACGCATCCAAACCTAAAAATAAATATGCAATCAAAGCCACAATAACAGGTGTCCAAATCCCTAAACTGGCCTCTAGGCTAAACGGCAAAATCAGACAAAATGAATACACCGCGCGATGTAAAAGCACCGAATAGGAAAATGGTAGTGGCGTGGTCATAATACGGTCACAGCCTGCATGGATATCACCCATTGCTACAGTATGACGTGTAAGCGTGCTGTAAATAATATCTGTAATCTGACCTTGTTTATAGGTTTTGACTAAATCTTTTTGAATAATTTCAAGTAAATACTGTGGTGCGTTGATATTGTCTCGGCATTGCTGCCATTGCTGCTCCGTTAAATCTACACCATCTTTAAAATGTACAATATCTTGTGATTCATGGCGTAAACGATCACGTAATAAGTTGCAAAACAGCATGATACGGTACATCAACACGGTTCTTTGCTCATCTTCAAGGACATGGCTATCACGAATCATGTGGCGTGTATTGGCAATCAATGAGCCCCAAAGCTTGCGACCTTCCCACCAGCGGTCATAACAGGCAGTATTTCGAAAGCTCAAAAAAATCGACAGAATTACCCCAAAGATAGTAAACCCGATGGCTGGAACTTCGGGCGTATTCAGGTAGTGTGCAGCGCTAAGATACACCAAAATCGCCGACAAACTCACGACGACAGCCAACGCAGGCATGACTTTTGGGAGTATCGTGCCATGCCATGCAAATAAAAGTTTAAAGCTATTATTTTTATTTCGAATGATCACTTATTTCCCCTCTGTACTGCCTTAATGAACCATCTCAACAATGAAAAAAGCCCAACCGAAGTTGAGCTTAATCTTAACCTACTTGATCTTAACCTATTGAGGATTCAAAGATGAATCCCTTTAAAAACTAAGATTTTATTTACCCGGTTTAAAACTGTCTTTCAAATCTAAGATGCGGTTAAACACTGGTTTTTCAGCTGTATGATCAAACTGATCTGCAACAAAGTAACCTTCACGTTCAAATTGGAAACGATCTTCAGGTTTTGCTTCTGCCAATGCAGGCTCAATGACCGCTTGAACCACTTTAAGTGATTCTGGATTTAAGTTTGCAAGGAAGTCATCACCCACTTCAGGGTCTGATTCAGTGAATAAACGGTCGTAGATACGAACTTCCGCAGCAATACCCTTGCTTGCAGAAACCCAATGTACAACGCCCTTCACCTTACGGCCTTCGGGGTTTTTACCTAAAGTTTCAGGGTCAATTGAACATTTCAATTCAACCACTTCACCGTTCTCGTCTTTAATCACTTCATCGCACTTAATCACATACGCATGACGTAAACGCACTTCACCGCCCGGAATCAGACGTTTAAAGCCTTTAGGTGCAACTTCTTCAAAGTCTTTACGATCAATGTAAATGTCTTGAGTCAACGGAATGATACGGTCACCCATGTCAACGTTTGGATGACGTGCATGTACCAAATCCATTGCTTCAGGCAAGTTAGTTAAAGTCACTTTGAGTGGATTCAACACTGCCATACCACGCGAAGCAGTATTTTCTAAAGACTGACGGATGCAGTATTCAAGCATTGCAACATCCACGATACTGCCATCGACTTTTGTTACACCGACACGTTTACAGAAGTCACGCAGACCTTCTGGAGTAAAGCCGCGACGGCGCATACCTACAACGGTCGGCATACGCGGGTCATCCCAACCATTCACAAAACCACCTTCAACCAATTTACGTAATTTACGCTTAGAGGTAATGGTGTAATCCACATTTAAGCGGCTTGATTCGTACTGACGTGGTACAGATGGTGATTTAACTTTTTCTACAACCCAGTCATAGAATGGACGGTGATCAACAAACTCAAGTGTACACAGTGAATGCGTAACTCCTTCAATGGCATCTGATAATGGATGCGCATAATCGTACATTGGGTACATTTTCCATTTATCACCAGTTTGGTGATGTTCAGAATGCAAAATACGATACAAAATAGGATCACGCATATGAATGTTAGGTGAAGTCATGTCAATTTTGGCACGTAGTACTGCCTGACCTTCTCCCAACTCACCATTACGCATTTGTTCAAAACGCGCTAAGTTTTCTTCTACGCTAGCATCACGTTGCGGTGAGTTTTTACCCGGCTCAACAAAATTACCACGGTTTAGTTTGATTTCTTCAGGGCTTTGCAAATCCACATAGGCATCACCTTGTTCAATCAATTGAACTGCCCAAGTGTAAAGCTGATCAAAATAGCTCGATGCATAACGTGGCTCGCCGTTCCATTCAAAACCTAGCCATTTCACGTCATTGGCAATACCGTCTACATACTCTTGTTCTTCGGCATCAGGGTTTGTATCGTCGAAACGGAGGTTACATAGACCTGCGAATTCTTGAGCAATACCAAAGTTCAAACAAATGGCTTTTACATGACCAATATGTAGGTAGCCGTTTGGCTCTGGTGGAAAACGTGTTACAACTTGTTCTGTACGACCTGCAGATAAATCATCTGTAATAACTTGACGTACAAAATCTAAGCCTGGCTGTTGTTCCTGCTGCGCAGCTTCGACAGGGGCATTGTTCTTGGTTGTCGGATTGTTAGGCAGGGATGAAACAACATCGTTTGGCTTCATGGTAATAAAATCACTTCTATAAAGATAAAATTAGGATAATTAAAACGCTTTTCTTTATTTTTAACAAAGAAAGTAACGTTTTTACTTGCCTTGTAGTTTACAGTTTGCTTATGCTTCTCACAACCAAAAAACCCATGGCTTTCATGTCCATGTACAGGAGATTACACAATGAGTTTTCCTCAAGTCGAATTAAACACCAATAAAGGTCGTATTGTTCTTGAGCTTAACACTGAAAAAGCACCTAAAACTGCTGAAAACTTCTTACAGTATGTTCGCGATGGTTTCTATGACGGCGTGATTTTCCACCGTGTTATTGATGGTTTCATGATCCAAGGCGGCGGCATGGATGAAAACTTCAAAGAAAAAACAACTCGTGATTCTATTGAAAACGAAGCTGACAACGGTTTAAGCAATGATGTTGGTACGATCGCTATGGCACGTACTCAAGCACCTCACTCTGCTTCAGCTCAATTCTTCATTAACGTGAAAAACAACTCTTTCCTTAATCACACTGGTAAAACAGCGCAAGGTTGGGGCTATGCAGTATTTGGTAAAGTAGTTGAAGGTCTTGACGTTGTTGACGCAATCAAAAGCGTTCGTACTGGTAACCGTGGCTACCACGCAGACGTTCCTCTAGAGAACGTTGTAATCGAATCAGCTAAAATCATTTCTGAATAATTTTTAAATTCTCCCTGAGTAGCATTGCTGCGCAAGTCCCTTTAATAAAGGAGGGAGTTTCAATATGAAATAAATGTCGGAACTCCTCCCTTTTCCAAAGGGAGGCTGGGAGGGATTTTTAGAATAAGGAAAAGATTCGTGACCTATCTGTTTATCGCTGATTTACATTTGTCACCTGAACACCCTCGACTCGTTCGGGGGTTTTTAGCTTTGTTAGAACAATACAAAACTCAAAATACCCAGCTGTATATTTTAGGTGATTGGTTTAATGCTTGGATTGGTGATGACTTTACTGCCCCATGGTTAGACGAAATCATTGCAGCGCTTAAAGATTTTACTGCTTTGGGAAATCAAATTTATTTCCAAGTAGGTAATCGTGACTTTGCATTGGGTCAAAAGTTTTTAGATAAATTTCACGGTCAATTATTACAAGACGTTGATTATCTCCACATTAGCAACTATAAAATTCGCCTCGAACATGGCGATTTACTTTGCACCGATGATGTGTCTTACCAAAAGTTTCGTAAAGTGATTCGTAATCCGTTCCTTTTAGGTTTCTTAAAAAGCTTACCGCTTAGCATTCGACAAAAAATCGCCAATGGTTTCCGCAAAAAAAGTACTGAAACCAAGCAAGTTAAATCCTATGACATTATGGATGTAAATGCCGAAGCTGTAGAAAAGGCTTTAGAGCAAGCCGATCTACTGATTCATGGACATACCCACCGCCCCCAAATACATGATGTGCACGGCAAATCACGTATCGTTTTAGGGGACTGGCGTGCAGAACAAGCTCAAATATTAGAGTTTAATGAAAACCCATCTGTAAGTGATTTAAAATTAAAAATCTGGTCTTACTAGTCTATAGCTTTCTAATCGTTAGCCTATAGAAAAATTTACCATCATATCTGATTTAATGTACGTATCCAGACCATGCCAACGTAGACTTTTAATTAAGCAAAAAAAAACAGCAGATGATCTGCTGTTTTTTGCTTTTAGGCTAAGCGATATAGCTGGTTTGGGCCAGTATAGAAGCTTTTGCCATCTAGATTCAGGTTAAAGGTCTCGCCTGTTTCTAATTCAATCATTTGCCCAACATCAACCCAAATTAAACCAGCATTGGTATTTTGTTGACGTTTTAAAGGCACCAATTTCACATTAATTTCATCGCCATTTACGGCTTTGGCAGTTTGCCAAGTATTTAAAATATTCAAAAGATTTACTCAACATGTGAGCTTTTTGTGACAGAACAAAGAGATTAATCAATCGGGTTTGGAATAATAATTCTGTAGTTACAAAGATATGATTCAAGTCAGAAGCTTGAATACAGATAAATCACAATCAGCTAAATAAAAAAGATAAGCAGGAACATTACCCGCTTCGAGTTAAGCAGAAGTATACAATATTGCGCTTTGATTAGCAAAAGTAGGACTGACATATATTCTAAGTGGCTACTTTTGCTTAAATTATTGAATTAATTTTTTAACCATCAAGTAAATTAATTACCTACACAGTGAATAATATAACCAAGGCTTTACCACTTAGTAACCACCTTCTGTTATCGTCACTTGAGTATCGGTTTTATACTTCGATAAAAGCTCTCGTAACGAATTCATGAGCACACTGGTATCGACACCCACAGCAACAAATTCTGTGCCTAACTCGATATACTTCTGAGTCGCATCATGTTGTGTCGACAAAATACCTGCTGCTTTTCCAGCCTTACGTATACGCTGAATCGCATCAATCACGGTTTTTTGTACTTCAGGATGGTTCGGATTCCCCTGATAACCCATCGTCGCTGACAAATCCACCGCACCAATAAATACCCCATCGATGCCTTCAATTTTCAGTATTTCATCTAAGTTTTTAATCCCCTCTACCGACTCAATCTGAATCAGTAAACAGATATTTTCATGTGCCGTTGCATAGTAGTCAGGGATACTGTTCCAACGTGTTGCACGTGCTAATGCTGCACCAACGCCTCGAATACCCTCGGGTGGATAACGTACTGCCTTAACCATAAGTTGAGCTTGTTCAACAGTTTCAACCATAGGTATCAGCAAGGTTTGCGCACCAATATCCAACAGTTGTTTAATCAGTTGCACACTACCAATTGGAGGTCGAACTACGGCTTGCGAAGGATATGCAGCAATACTTTGCAATTGCGATAATGTCGTCCGCAAGTCACTTGGGGCATGCTCGCCATCAATCAGCAACCAGTCATAACCTGCATTTGCAGCTATTTCAGTCCCATAAGCATCGGCTAAACCGACCCACAAACCAATCTGCTGTTCGGTTTTTAATTTTTTCTTGAAATGATTGGTGTAATCCATCGCTGCTGTCTCATGCTTAAACTATGATTAACTACAATTGATTAAACGCCTTTTGGCAAAAACTACCAATAGCATTTATCTATCTTATGATTTTATATAACTCTAATTCGCACTTCATACAGCTTAAATCTGTTAATTTTTAGCCAATGAGTACAGCATATACGACTAAGATCTATCTTTGGAAAATTTTCTCCTTAGACCATTTGGCCATTTATCCGCTAAACTACAGCAAACTATATCTGGAGATATTCGATGGATCTGTTAAACGTATCAAAACAACGCTATACCACGAAAGCATATAATCCTGCTAAAAAAATTCCACAGGAACAATTTGAGCGTTTATTACAAATACTCCGTTTAACACCATCTTCCATTAATATTCAGCCTTGGCATTTTTTTATTGCAGATCATGATGCAGCCAAACAACGCATTGCCAAAGCCTTAGTAGGAAAATATGCCTACAATGCCCCAAAAGTTTTAGATTCATCACATACGATTTTATTCTGTACTAAAGCAGACATCACTGCAGAGCATTTAGATAATCTTTTAAATCAGGATGATCGTAGTGGTCGCTTTAAAGATGACAAAGCCAAACAAGGTCAAAAAGACAGCCGTACAGGTTATGTCGATTATTATCGTAATGAAAAAGGTGATATTCAACGTTGGGCTGAAAACCAAACATTTATTGCTTTAGGTCAAATGCTTTTGGCAGCAGGCATTGAAGGTGTGGATGCAACACCGATTGGTGGATTTGACGAAGCGATCATCACTGAAGAATTGGGCTTAGTTGAACAAAACTTGATTCCTTCTGTACTGATGACTTTAGGCTATCGTAGCGAAAATGATTTCAATGCGAAATTACCTAAATCACGTCTGAATGCTGAAGAAATTTTTACACACCTCTAAGCTTTCCATAAAACCGACGAAAGGGGCAATTTTGCCTCTTTTTTGTCATTTCGGGACTTATTATTTAAACAATTATCGAGTATATTCTGCTCAAAATATACTCAGGTTTCTCCCTATGCCTACAGCTATAAAATTACCTATGAAATTTCATTGCGAAGCGTGCAATACGGTTTATTTACAAAAATATGCGGGCGATATGCTCCATAGCTATCCAAACTGCCCAAACTGTAAACAACCGGGTCAGTTACAAGGCACCATTGAAACTCAAGATTTTCTGAAGCACCCTGTTGCTGTGGGTAAATGTTATTTTGAAAATACCTTACAACGTTTTCAACAACTCACACGTTAAGTAAACATCTAAAACTAAAAGCCCTCAATACGAGGGCTTTTTTAATAACGACATATTTAGTAACAATGTGAGAAAATATAATATTTATAAATTGGTCTGAACTTTGCTGAATAATTTGAATCAGAACAACAAATCAAGCAGAGGTGGGACATGTCATATTTACTACAAATGCCGATGAAGTTTGAATGCAGTCATTGCCATCAAATGTATCTACATACTTATCAATATACTGATCATCACTGCCCTGAGTGTCCAACCTGTCGAGATCAAGGACTGCTCATGGGCGTGGCTGAATGGGATGATTTGCTACAACACCCGATCGTTTTTGCTAAAAATTATCTTAGACATACATGGCATATGCTAAGCAAACCACACTCATGATCCCTGCAATCAAACCAAAGACGGTTGCGACTCTCAATTTTTCTTTAAAGATGATGAGGCCCGCAACCACACCTAAAACCACGACCAAAATATTCATTCCAGCAAACACGATTGCAGGTGTGTCTTTAAGCAACATGTGGGCTTTCACATACAGTGCGATATTGGCAAAGTTTAAGAGACCTAAGCCCAATCCAGCGAGGATATTTTTGGTCTGCCCCAAACTGCCGTGCTGTACGATGTTATAAATGCTCGAAAGTAAAAATGCACAAATAAACACCAAATTTAAAGTCACCGCAAACTGCATGCCCAAACCTGAGGCAAATTTTAATAGCACATCAATCAGTGCATAGCCTGCCCAAACGCTTAATAAAAATAAAATCCCCTGCTTTCCATCAATGCTTCCCTTGCGCTGTGAAAATAAAATCAGTAATACCGCAAGTACACCAAGTGCAATACCAATGAGCTTAATGGCATTAAAATATTCACTGAAAATAAAATAGGCTGCGCTAAGAGAAAGTACAACAGATAAGCGCTGAGCCAATTCGGTTTTTAAAATACCTGCTGTTTGCAGTGAACGTGCTAAACAATAAAAAATCGTCGGCAGTAATACACCCAAAGCCGCAATTAAAACCCATGGTGTTTTATTAATCGAAATATGAGCTAGATCCGGCTGAAACCATAGAAAACATAAAATACTCGCAGATGCATAATTCCATGTGATCATTTGTGCAGGGTTAAAACCCCGATCACGACATAGTTTTAGAATTACTGAAACGAGAACACTGCAAATCGCGGCAGCAAAGATCAATTCCATGACACGCTCTTATTCTTGAGTTGTATTTAAAGCAATTTTTCTAAGTTCAAATCAAAGAAAAGCCCACTTAATTGTGGGCTTTTCTTCAAAAATAATCTATCTCAAGACAAATTATTTATAGTGACTCACCATTTTCTCTAAAGAAATTGGACGAATCTTGTCAGCATTACCCGCTGTACCAAATGCTTCATAACGATCGATACATATTTGTTTCATCGCATCAACAGTTGCAGAGAAGAATTTACGTGGGTCAAATTCAGCTGGTTTTTCAGCCATCATACGGCGCATAGCACCTGTAGATGCAAGACGTAAGTCAGTATCGATGTTAATTTTACGAACACCGTGTTTGATTGCGTCTACAAGTTGGTCTACTGGAACACCATAAGTTTCGCCGATGTTACCACCGAATTCATTAATTACAGCTAACCATTCTTGTGGCACAGAGCTTGAACCGTGCATTACAAGATGCGTATTTGGTAACGCAGCGTGAATTTCTTTAATACGGTCAATCGCTAAGATGTCACCTGTAGGTGGGCGAGTAAATTTGTACGCACCGTGTGAAGTACCCACTGCAATTGCAAGTGCGTCAACATTGGTATCAGCTACAAATGAACGCGCTTCTTCAACTGAAGTTAAAAGCTGAGAATGATCAAGTACGCCTTCAGCGCCTACACCATCTTCTTCACCAGCCATACCAGTTTCAAGGCTACCTAAACAACCGATTTCGCCTTCTACTGAAACGCCACACGCATGTGCCATTTGAACAGTACGACGAGTCACGTCTACGTTGTATTCGTATGAAGTTGGCGTTTTACCGTCTTCACCTAAAGAACCGTCCATCATCACTGATGAGAAGCCAAGTTGAATAGAACGTTGACATACATCAGGGCTAGTACCATGGTCTTGGTGCATAACCACAGGAATATGTGGCCATTCTTCGATTGCTGCCAAAATCAAATGACGCAAGAACGGAGCGCCTGCATACTTACGTGCACCCGCAGATGCTTGTACAATTACAGGTGAATTTGTTGCATCTGCTGCAAGCATAATTGCACGCATTTGTTCTAAGTTGTTTACGTTGAATGCTGGTACGCCGTAAGCATGTTCGCCGGCGTGATCCAAGAGCTGGCGCAATGAAATAAGAGCCATAATATCCTCCCAGGTAATGCCGCATATTCTACATGCTCAATCATTTCAATTCAGCAACAAATAACACTATTTAAAAAAAAATCCCTGCATTTGCAGGGACTTTTTAAATAAAGACAACAATCTTAGTGAGCTGCTGTTGCTGAAGCGGCTGTTTCAGCGTCAGCTGTTGCTTCGTCTGCAGGTGCATTTGCAATTTCAGCAGGAACATCTTGGTTCTTTTCATCCAATACTGGCTTATCAAGTTCATCAATGGCTTTTTGTTGTTCTGGCGTTGTTTGAGCATTGTCTACGGCAACAGCAGATGCTTCTGATTCCGTTGGTGCAGACTCTTTTTTAGCACAAGCTGTCAAAGTTAATGGTGCGATTAAAAGTACAGCAAGTGCAAGTTTTAAGTTCATCGTTGTTTCCTACTACTGCAAATTAGGTGTTGCGATGAATTTTATTGCAGAAATATTGCACTTTGATGACGGCAAAATGAATGGGCGATAAAAAAGGCTGACCGAAGCCAACCTTTTTTAATACTGTACTATCTTATTAATAATACTAAATTAAGCACGGTCAAGAAGCGCTGCTACAGCAGGAAGAGTTTTACCTTCAACGAATTCAAGGAAAGCACCACCACCAGTCGAGATGTAACCAATATTGTCTGCAACTTCATATTTATCAATTGCAGCAAGCGTGTCACCACCACCCGCGATCGAGAAGCCTTCAGATTCAGCAATCGCTAAAGACAATGCTTTAGTGCCTTCGCCGAATTGATCAACTTCAAACACACCTACTGGACCATTCCATAGAATAGTTTTTGAAGTTTTCAAAATCTCAGCAAATGCTTTTGCAGTTTCAGGACCTACATCCAAAATCATATCGTTGTCTGTTACATCTTCAACTTTTTTCACAACAGCTTTTGCAGCAGCTAATGAACCGAGGAAGTCTGCAAAATCAATTTCAGCAGCATCAGCAACAACCACATCTGTTGGAAGTGGTACAGATACTTTTGCTGCAATGGCTTTTGCTGTGTCGATCAAGTCATTTTCACAAAGTGATTTACCAACATTGAAGCCTGCAGCAGCTAAGAATGTATTAGCAATACCACCACCCACGATCAATTGATCACAGATGTCAGATAGTGAAGTTAATACATCTAATTTAGTAGAAACTTTTGAGCCTGCAACAATCGCAACCATTGGTTTTGCAGGAGTTTTAAGTGCACGGCCTAGTGCATCAAGCTCAGCAGCAAGTAAAGGACCTGCAGCAGCCACTTTTGCACAACGTGCTACACCTTCAGTCGATGCTTCTGCACGGTGAGCCGTACCAAATGCATCCATTACGTAAACATCACAAAGTGCTGCGTATTTAGCAGATAATTCAGGATTGTTTTTCTTTTCACCTACATTGAAACGGCAGTTTTCAAGTAAAACCACTTGACCTGGCACAACGTCAACACCATCCAAATAGTCAGTGATCAATTGAACATCTTGACCCAAAGCTTCTGTTAAATAAGCGGCTACAGGTGCTAGAGACTGTTCTGCTTTAGGCTCACCTTCAACAGGACGACCTAAGTGTGAATACACCATTACAGCAGCACCTTTTTCTAAAGCTGCTTTAATTGTTGGCAACGCCGCACGTAAACGCGCATCGCTTGTAATCACGCCATTTTTAACTGGTACGTTAAGATCTTCACGGATCAGAACACGTTTACCCGCCAAATCTAGGTCAGTCATACGCTGAAAGTTCATGCATTACTCTCTTTTATTGATATCAAAACGCGACGATTTTAAATGATTATGCAGAAAAACGTTAGCTTCTTTTGCAGAAAAGCTATGTAGAGCCAAAGTTTTGTTATGATAGCGAAAAGCCTTATAAAGATTCAGCGCTTATGTCGATTCATCCAGACCCAAATATTAATCGTTTAAATGTTTTAGGCGAACCCTTGGCAAGCTGTTGTTTTGATCCGATTACCGGATATTTTAGAAATGGCTTTTGCCATACAGCAACAACAGACCTTGGTCAGCATACGATGTGTGCACAAATGACATCTGAATTTTTAAACTTTTCCCAAAAAGTTGGCAATGACCTAATCACACCCTTACCCGAAGTTGGTTTTCCAGGACTACAACCTGGAGACTTCTGGTGTATCTGTGTGACTCGCTGGGTGGAAGCGTATCAAGAAGGATTTGCCCCACCTATTAAAATACAAGCGTGTCACCAAGCGGCGCTGTCTTATGTGCCGCTTGATGTACTTATGGAATATGCAGTGTAATGAGTACTCCCAAAATCATTTTGGCTTCTAGCAGCCAAACCCGTAAAGACCTGATGGACCGTTTACGGATTGATTACCACTCAATCGTACCAGATATAGACGAAACACCTCGCGGTGAAAACCACGCCGATGAGTTAGCAAAGCGACTGGCATTTGAAAAAGCTTCTGCGATTGCAAACCAACACCCAGACGCAATTGTGATTGGTTCTGACCAAGTCGCATGGCGCGAAGGCGCACCAGATATTTTTATTGGTAAACCGCTTTGCGATGAAAAAGCCGTTAAGCAGCTTCAAGCCAACTCTGACAAAATCGTTTATTTCAGTACTGCACTCAGTGTCCAACAAAAATCGATAGGTTTTGAACAAACCCTTGTCGAGCACTATAAAGTGAAATTTCGCAAACTAAGCTTGCCTGAAATTGAACGTTATGTTCAGGTTGAACAACCGTTACACTGCGCTGGCAGTTTTAAATGTGAAAGTTTAGGGATTAGCTTATTTGAAGAAATGATCGGGCAAGACCAAACTACACTCATGGGTATGCCGATGATTAAACTCTGCAATATTTTGCGTGAGCTTAAGATCTTAGTCCCATAATTTTAAAATCTTTATCTGTTACAGCATAATAAACCACATCATTAGCTCTTTATGGGCTAATGATTAAAAAGTCACTTACTTATTTATTACAACCAAGAACTGAAAACATGAAAAAGTTTAATTTACTTTCATCTAGCCTCATTAGCATTAGCCTTCTATTTTGTTCGACAAACGGTCATACCAATACAGTGAATCAAACTATGACCAACTCTCAGCAATACAATAAAAACTTAGTCAATGAATGGGTTCAATATAAATTTATCTATGCTGAATTAGAACAACAAGGCGCTGCAATGTAGGAGCAAATCATTCAACAACTAGGCACTAAAACCAAAACCGGTGGGAGTAACTCACCAGAACAACAAATCAATAAACTGGTTGCTCTAGGCAAACAAAAATTTGAAAGCATTCAACCACAAACAGTTGAAGTGAAAAAACTTCTAAAACTACAAACCGAAAACGTTGAAATGATGGCAAAAGTCATGCCGAATCATTTCAAATTAATGTCTGATAAAGAAAATACTAAAATTGACACCAATGCACATTTTGAGCAATTCATGAAATTTTCAGCGACTACGGCTGCTGCCAATAGCTATGATTTGGAAGTTGAAAAATTAGTCATGCAATATCTCAAAGACAATCCTTTAAAATAGTCTCAAGCTAATCGCAATAATTTAATGAAATAGAGCCTTGCTAAAAACAGGAATCTCAAGGGACAATATATCCATTGAAATTGTATGTATTTAGCTATGGCTCATTCTCTTGACATCCTCGGCGGCATCAGCGCTGAACAATTCCTTGCCGAATATTGGCAAAAAAAACCATTATTGGTTCGTAATGCACTCCCTGAAATTACCCAAATACTTGAACCGAAAGATGTTCTTGAATTGGCTTTAGAAGATAACGTCACTGCACGTCTCATCAAACAAAAAGATCGTGATCCTAACCAATGGACAGTAAAATCTTCTCCACTACTTAAAGCCGATTTTCAAAAAATGCCGAAACTGTGGACTTTATTGGTTCAAGCTGTCGATCATTATTCTTTTGACCTAGCCGAGCTATGGAAGCAGTTTTCATTTATTCCGCAATGGCGTCGTGATGACATCATGGTGTCGTATGCACAAAAAGGTGGCTCTGTCGGGCAACATTTTGATTTTTACGATGTATTCCTCGTACAAGGCTATGGTCACCGCCGTTGGCAATTGGGTCAGATGTGTGATGCAGATACTTCATTTGTCGAAGGTCAACCGCTTCGCTTACTGCCAGAAATGGACGTTCATTTTGATGAAGTACTTGCTCCCGGCGACTTACTTTATGTGCCACCAGGCCTATCACACTATGGCGTAGCTGAAGATGAATGTCTGACGTATTCATTTGGCTTCCGCATGCCAAATGTCACTGAAATGATGGATCGAGTGACAGACAAATTCACAGACAATCCCCTACTTAAAAATCCATTAACTGACATTTTACGTGACCAAATCAGTGCGATCGGCCAAGTGACTGAAAATGAACTTGAGTATTTAAAAGAAAAGTTATTTGAACAATTGCAAAATTCAACCGTACTTGAAGATGCAATCATGAGCTTAATGTCAGAACCTAAATATCCTGACAATATTCCTGAAGCCGAAGAAATCGGCACTGGTGATCTTGAAGAGGCCTTAGATCAAGGCTATCAACTCATGTTAGAACCGGCTTCACGCTTACTATATACAGAGCAAGACGGTGATATTTTGTTTTGGGCAAATGGCGAAGGAATCTGTATCTCAGACGAATTTGCAGTGCATTTAAAAACCATTGCCGATGGCCAAAGTCTAGCGCTAGACGAATCTTTATATGATGCTGATATCTTAGAAGATATTGCCATGTTATTAAATGAATCTGTGCTGATGCTCGTCCCAACAGAAGCTGAATAAACTCAATAAAAAGGGAGCGTCATGCTCACTGCTGTCCCACAATTTTTCACAAGAGGAAGCTCATTTGAGCTTCCTCTTGTTTTATGGGTATTTTATCGGGTGAAAATAAAGCTTTTAAAGTTCTTCTTTCAAACAAATTCACTTGAATTA